>JAFYQC010000010.1 GCA_017547265.1 Kiritimatiellia bacterium
GTCATCATCGGCTCCCACACGTGGCTGCCGTCGCCTGGAAGTCGATAGTAGCGCTCGTCATTCCTGTTCGTGGAATATTTCGTGTCTGCACGAACAAGACCCATGTCTATGGCACCAGCCACCGTAATGACCTTCATCACGGAACCCGGCTCGTATGTAAAGTTCGTCACGCGGTTCACCTTCGCCGCGTCAGGTGCGCGGCCAAACGCAAGAGGATCAAAGTCGGGGCGCGACGCAAGCGCGAGTATCGCGCCTGTCGCCGGATCCATAACTACGCACCATCCAGACGCAGCGCCAAATTCTTCCATCCCCCACTTTAGCGCAGACTCGACCTCGTACTGGATGTTGTGGTCGACTGTCAGGTATATGTCCGCGCCCGGCAGGGGCGAAATCGTTTCGATGCGCCTATCGTAAATCTCATGGCCGCGTGCGTCCTTCATGCCGCGTATCTTGCCGGGAACGCCCGTCAAGTCACGGTTGTAGCGGAGCTCAATCCCCGCAGAGCCAACGTTTTCGGCGTTGACCGAGCCGAGAACATGCGACAGGAGCCGTCCATGGAGATACTGGCGCACCTCCGTGTCCTCGATCCTCAGACCCGCGACACGAGTTGAATCACAAAGCTTCTCGTGTGCCACAGGGTCTGACGATATGGCGACAAACTGATAGCGATTCGCCGTGTTGAGCGCCATCTTGCGCACCTTTATGCGGTCAATGCCAAGGGCTTCGGCAATCGTATCGGCAATCTGTCCGCGCGTGCGCGGCTCCTCACCCTTGCGCTTGACTACGCGGTTCGTGAGCGCGACAGGGTCCATGCGGTATTCCCATATTGGCACAGACTTTGCAAGAGGATACGAACGGCCAAACGAGTCGTAAATCGTGCCGCGGCAGCCAGGAAGGTCTCGTTCGAAAGTATAGTCGATATCGGCGACATCTGGATCTACATGCGCCCTGATAAGCTTTTGCGTCGAATATCCCGCGAAAGCCAGAAGCAGGACGACTGGGACCCAGAAACGCCAGTTTTCGCCGCGCATCGGGTTACCTGCGTCTGCGTGTCGCTACTGTGGTTTTCACCGGATTCCTGACAGGCGTGTACTTCGCCGACTGTGCGGCCTTGCTACGCTCCGCCGCGCGCGCCACCGAGGCCTGCCCGGAATATGGGCGGCCCGACTTGTCCATGCGGATGACCTGCGTCTCGGGCTTCGAATAGCGCATCGCAAGCCCATGCTTCAGCAATGCCGACTCGAGGCGCTCGGACGTCTTCATCTCGTCCCAGCGCTCCTGTTCACGCTTCTGGTCGTTTTCGAGTTTAGCGAGCTGACGCTCCTTCTCGCTTATGGTCTTGCTGAGCTGCTTGCAGCTCGACGAGGCCAGCATGTTGAGAATAACCATCGCGAAAGCCATGACCATTACGGCACCGATCTGCACAGAGCGGCCGGCCATCACGGACATCTTCTTCGGCATCTTGCGATTTCTTCTCATTGTAGTGTTACTCCTTTTCTGCAGCCCGGAGCTTTGCACTCCGCGACCGCGGGTTTAAATCTGATTCCTCTTCCGATGCGACGACCACCTTCCCGGTCACCGCCCTCATTCTGGGCTCTTCGCCCTCCCAGCGTTCTCCGCCTTGCTGCAGCGAGACCATCCTGCCGACGTGTTTCGCAAAGAACCTTTTTACAATCCTGTCTGTCAGCGACTCGAACGTTATGACTGCGAAGCGACCTCCGCTTTTCAAGATATCGAGTCCTCCTTCAAGCGCACGCTCAAGCTCACCGATCTCGTCGTTGACTTCCATCCGAAGCGCCTGGAAAACGCGCGTCGCAGGATGATGAGCACCCCTCCTGCCTACGACTCTCTCGATGAAGTCCGCAAACTCAACCGTTGTCTCGAACTTCCTCTTCTCGCGCTCCTTTACGATGGCCTTTGCAATCCGTCTCGCCTGCGGCTCTTCGCCCCATTCGCGGAAGATCTCTTCCAACCTCTCCGCGCTCTCTCCATTCACGATGTCGGCGGCACTCAGGCCGCTCGACCTATCCATGCGCATGTCAAGGGGTCCCTCGCGCAGAAAGCTGAACCCGCGTCCGGCTTCATCAAGCTGTGGACTCGAAACACCCAAGTCCAGCAGGATCCCATCGACTTCGCTCCAGCCCTTTTCATTCGCAATCTCCTTCAAATCACCATGTCGGCCTCTCACGGCCAAGAGTCCCGCGACTTCTCCGATTTCGCGGATGGCCTGTTCGTCGCGGTCTATACCGAGAACCATCCCGCCCCGAGCGATGATCTCCTTCGTGTGTCCGGCTCGCCCGAGAGTGCCGTCCACATATCTCCCACCAGGTCTCACGGCCAGCGCATCCATCACCTCTTTCAGCAGAACTGGTATATGGCCGCCCATCTTCACACCGTCCATCCGTCAGAATCCGGCAGCCATAAGCGCCTCGCCGAATTCGGCCTGATCGACCTTGTCCTCCGGCGGAAGCGCCTCTGGCCTCCAGAGTTCGATTTTCCGAACCGCACCCACCATCGCGACCGTCGTCGTCAAGTTCGCAAACTGAAGGAGCTTGTCGCTGATGCGGATGCGGCCTTGAACGTCAAGGGCGAGCTGTTCAGAGTTTGCACCGATGATGCGAAGCGCGTTCGAAAGCCTCGGATCAAATAAGGCCTTCTCGCGCAGCTTCTCCAGTCGCGCCTCCATCTCTTCCTGCGGAATGATGTTGAGGCACTTCTTTGCATTGTCGGGCATCACAAAGACATACTGCGGATCGCCAAGAATCTGCCGCCATCCAGCCGGGATAGTAAAGCGCTTCTTGGGATCCAGCGCGTGGTCATAGCGTCCGAGAAGGAAGCCCTTTCCACCGCCAGTCGACTCTGCGACACTCTGTTTGCCTACCTTTGACATTTTCTGACACCATTATACACCTTCTGACACCAGGATGCAACAGGAAATTTAAAAAAAATTTTCGCCTTTCAAAAAAAGCGAAGAATTGGCAGAAAACCCCTGAAAAAACAGGGTATTTTTAAATCAGGCGTATGTAGCGCCGAAGATCAGGCGTCGATTCGAGAAGTTCGAATCCAAAAGAATCGAATAAATTTTCGACTGGATTGTTCTTGGCAGTCCTCTTCCAGGTTGCGGAGATTTTCTTCACTCCGCGCGATGCAAGAGCGCGTTCAATCTCGTCTTCCATCACAAACTCGATGCGACGATTCATCGCACGACAGCTCATCACCCAGTCGACGATTTCAGCAGCGTCTCCATCGATCGTCGCATGAACGAAAGCGACGAGTCCGAGATCTCCGAACCGGTCGGAGGAATGAAGTGTGAAAATTGCGTGACGAGAATCTGCTGCGAACGAACGAACGTCGTCTTCTGACCAACGATTTGTGCAGACGTTGAACTGGTTCGTCTTCTGCGCGAGCTGCGCGACGCGCGCGAACTCTTCTTCACTGATGAGATGTATTTCGTTCTTGATGTCGAGCGAACGCAAATAGTCGTCGAGCGAAAGCCGCGAGGCCTCTTCACGGCGCAGCGACTCCGCCTTGTAGTGTGCGGTTCGTATTCGGTCTTCGTCGGTCAACGCGGCAGAATGGAAGTAGAGAGAAAGATCCGGAGGGAACGGAGTGATCGTAACCTCTGGAAGAGACGCGCGCATCTCCGCGCGATTGCCGGGATTGTCGTCGACGAACACGAACGAGTCAATGCCAACATTCAGCTCTCTCGCAACATCTGAAAGATTGAGCGACTTCGCATCCCAGTTGACGCGCATCGCGGCGAAGTCGTCTTCGTGAAGAAGCATACGCGCATCGCGAAGCGCAGGCGCGACATCTTCTGGATTGTTCTTCGAGAGCGCGACGAGAACAACGCCGCACTCCTTGAGCATAAGCGCTTTGCGCTGAAGCAACTCGTTGGGCTCGATGGCGTCTACACCGTCTTCGCTAACGACGCCCTTCCACAATGTGTTATCGAGATCGAGCGCGAGAACCTTCTTCACCGGCGTGAAGAGCTTCTTGATTTCCAGAAGCGCATCCATCGACCATGGCATCTTCGCGAGTTCCCACATTCTTTCGTCATACGCAGCGTCGCCAAGATCTGAAAGAATTGCCTTGAGATCTGGCACGACAACTTTCGTCTTCGGGAATGTTGCGGCAAGCAAAGCAACAGCGTCGTCAATGCGGCTTCTCGCATCATCGTTGGAAAACTTCTCGTCGAGAAGAATCGCGATGATGTCGGGAGAGAATGAAATCAAGTCAGCAGGCGGCGCAAGCGCGATCTCAACCCAAGCGCCAAAGCCTGGCGGAGTCCACACGGCGTGTTCATCGCCGAGCATTCGCGCCAGCATCTCTACAGTCGCATTGGAAAGTATCGCAATCTTCATCGCGGCGTATTATACCAAAAAAGCCCTTGTGAAAAGGGCATAAAAAAAGCTGGCGACGTCCTACTCTCGCACGTCCGGGAGACGCACTACCCTCGGCGATGGAGCCCTTGACTTCCGTGTTCGGAATGGGAACGGGTATGACAGCTCCTCCATGGTCACCAGCAAAAAGAGGCAAGTTGGGA
>JAFYQC010000105.1 GCA_017547265.1 Kiritimatiellia bacterium
AATTCGCTTGCCGATGTCCTTCAGTAGAACATAAAGCATCTTTAACTCCAGCTTCAAAATACCGCTCATTTCCCGATCTCCTTCTGGGCCTTGTCGAGGACATCCATGATGTTTCCGAGGTAGTCGCTCAACTTCTCGAATGCGGCGATGGCGTGGTCGCCCCATTGCTCGTTCTCGAAGCGGTCGTCGCCGTCGATGATGATCTGGTCAAGGGTACTGCGGTATTCGATTTTTGCCGGTGCTGACGTGCCGAACTTGTACCACGGCTGCGACTCTGGATTTGCGATCACTTTGTTGACCTCGTCCACAAGTTCTATGACGGACTTCTCGTAGGCGGAGATTCTCGACTTGTAGTCCTTGAACTTGCCAATGTAGGACTTGCGCTGAAGATACATCACCGCCCGTTGGATGAAGTTCTCGTTGCCCAGGACAATCGTGCATCCTGAACCGGATAAATCTACGGAATCCTTCAACAACGATTCCGCCATGATCTTCATGCCGTTTTTCCACTCCGTCCACAGACGTGAGTTCAGTTCTTTTGCGTTAATACTCATTGCTGTAGTTCCTTTCATGACAATGCGTCTTCAACTGCTCTCAAGACCCTATGCACACCCATTGCTCTGTTCCCGAAAATGCCATTGTATTGAATCTCGGTTACATCCATATTTCGTCGCATCTTTTCGGGATTGAAAATTGAGTAGGTGAAACTGTTAAACAACTTCCAGGCGGAATCGCGCTTTATCGTCTGCGCGGTCTGTCCTCCCTCAAACTCGTTCATCACACGTTCACGAAGTTTCTCAACATTCTTGTATATCCGAGAACCTTTTTCAAGTCCACCAAGAGGATAAACACGGTCAAGGCAGAACCTGACAACTGCCTTGTTCACCGATGCCATTGAAAGCCGACCTATGCGATCCTTCATGTCCATGCCTCGTTCGATTTCCGCTCTAATCGTCCGTAAGGCGAATGCCGCAATCTCCTTGCCGGATTTCGTATGCATGACATTCAATCCCTCGCTTTCAGCGGAGCGCATCGCCGCAACAATCTGGTTTGAGCAATGCCAACGCATCGCCGTCATGCCGAGGGTCAGACGCCCCATGCCATTGCTTGGATTGTTGAACACAAGGGTCATTGCCTGCGGACTTTCGTCGCCAAATACACTGAAACTTCCGCCCAGCTGCACAATGACAATGCCCACCCCGCCGCCGTGAATCGTACCGGCAACTATAAGACGGGAATCCCTTATGTTAGGCAGAACCTTATCGACTATGTACTCGAACACCATGTGATGCTGGATAGGCTCAAAACGGTCGCCAACTGACATTGAAGGGATAATCGAACCATCAGTATCCTTCTCCAGGTGCCATTGCCCAGGTATCAGCCGTCCTTGTACATCAAAGTTCTCCCGCTTGACAATGTTGAAGTCGAAGGCATTGCGTACCTGTTCTGGTTCCAAGACCTCGTGGACGGCTCCGTCTGTGCTGAACGGTCCGTAGGCTCTGCCCAATGCAGAGTAGCAGATGTCATTTGACTGGAGACCTATCATTGTTTTACCTCTCGTTTGATCATTGTTTAGCGTCAATCATCGAAGTCTTCTCGCTTCGGGTTGTGGTCGCGTGAGCCAACGCAGATCAAGCCCTCGCCAACGTCATCATCCGGGCGATACTCCTGTTCGCCGGTCTTGGGGTTGATGTATGTGTGTCGAAGACGGAACTCAAGTTCGTATTCCAGTTCCCCGAATTTGCCCATCTCCTCAAGACGGCGAACGAAAAACTTGTTCTGTTCGCATTGCTTTTGCATATTCTCCAGCGACTTGTTGGTGATCTTCTGCAATTTGTCCATGTATTCTTCTTGGCGTTTGATAAAACTTTCCCAGGGCTCATCAGGGATATCCTCGAAGTCCGGCAGATCCGGTGGCTCCTCAATCTCATTGCAGCCGTTCTCGGCAGCGAAGCGTTCCTCTTCCTCTTGCAGCTTGCGGATTTTCTCACGCACCATGTCAATGGTCTCAAGCTTCTCCCTGTACCGTCCGACATACGCTTTGCGGGCAGCTCTGTAGGCGGCAAGCATCTCATTGTATTCTTCGACAGAGTAGATGCGTTTGTCCTTGTCCAAACTCCATGACGCGCCCTCAACTTGCGACGACCGTATCTCATCAAGGCGCTTGAACTCTGCAAGCAGGGCATCGTGCGCCGCCTTGATTTCAGGAAACTCTGGGTCTGTCTCTCCGACAATTGGGTCAAGAGGCAGATTCGGTCCCTTGATTTCGATCTTCTTTTCGCTCATAGAATGTTGCCTTTCATGTGGTTGCCCACCATATAGCAACATCCATGCCAAAGCAGAAAACCCCGCCGTAGCGGGGTTCCATAGCCACCATGTGACTATTTTCTAATCAGCAGTGGCTATTTTATTACAGCCACTTGCGGAGAGTCGTGCGGGTGATGTTGAGCGCTGTAGCAGCTTTCGAGACGTTGCGGGCGTACTTCTCGAACACGCGGTGGACGTGCCGTCGAATCGCGTCATCGAGGTCATCGGGAATGTCGGCGGCATCTTGCGCTTCTTTCCCCTTGGCTGACACGGAGCCAGCCCCTCCCGCAGAAAGATCGCCGCTCAACTCCTGATGCTCGGCGATGAGCTTTGCGAAGTCATCTTCCCTGAACACGATGGCGCGTTCAAGGATGTTCAGGAGTTCGCGCACATTGCCGGGATAGGTGTATGCCGCAAGAGCAGCCTTCTGCTCGTCAGAGAGGTGCTTGCGGAAGTGGTTGAACCACCAGTTGTCGGCGATTGCGCCGATGTCCTCCGGGCGTTCGCGGAGCGGCGGGATGCGGAGCGGCACGACATTGAGCCGCATGAAGAGGTCTTCGCGGAACTTCCCTTCACGGACAAGCGCGGGCAGGTTTCTGTTAGTCGCCGTGATGAGCCGCACGTCCGTCTCGATCTCCTCCGTGCCGCCAACACGCATGAAGCGCCCCTCTTCCAGGACGCGAAGGAGGACTCCCTGCGCCTCCAGCGGAAGTTCGCCGATCTCGTCGAGAAAGAGCGTACCACCGTTCGCCAGCTCAAAAAGCCCGATCTTCTGCTTATCCGCGCCCGTGAACGAACCTTTCTCGTGTCCGAAGAAGCAGCTCTCCAGGAGTTGCGGCGCGACGCTGGCGCAGTTGAAGGCATAGAACGGATCTGTCCGGCGGGAAGAGCGGTTGTGAATCTGCAAGGCGACCGTCTCCTTGCCCGTCCCGCTCTCGCCGAGGATGAGGACGCGGGCGTCTGGATTCGCCGCCACGAAGTTGATGCGTTCGCGCAGATTCTTCATCTGCTGGCTGTTCCCGATTAGCTCGCGGTTGCCATACCGCCGGTAGTGTGCGACAAGCTTTCGCGCCTTGTCGCACCACGCCTCATCTCGGACGCCGTTCGCAAGATACCGAATCGCCTGCGCATACG
>JAFYQC010000011.1 GCA_017547265.1 Kiritimatiellia bacterium
CAGTCTCACGCGCACAGATGAACATCATCTATGCAAGCGAAGCAGACGTTCTGAATGTCGCGCTTTTCGGTATGACACATCAGCAATGGCAAGCTGCGAATCCGACTATGAAGGGCAACCAGCGCGACTATGCCACTATCAACCAGCTTATCTGCATCTCAAATATGGAGAACATTAACGCCGACATGATCAACGACGGTATTCCACAGCCGCAGCGCCTCAAAAAGCTGAATGAAATCGCCATTCAGCAGATGCGCATTTTGTCAGAGGTAGAAGAAAGAAAATATCTGAGATGACAGGAGTTGCACTAGCATAGTAGATGGAACCGATTGCTATAATTGCGGGCGTATTCGTGCTAATTGTCTTACTGGTTAAGGCAATTAGCAGTACGACTGTTTCTGCTGACTCGATTGGCGCCTATGGTGAGGCTATGACGGCGAGATGTCTGAGTCTACTACCAGCGGAAAGGTATAGTGTGTTGAATGACTTGATGGTGTGCGACAAGCGCGGGATTACAACGCAGATTGACCATGTAGTCCTATCGCAATATGGAATATTCGTTGTTGAGACAAAATGCTATAGTGGATGGATATTTGGAGATGAGAGGAGTCGTGTTTGGACACAAACTCTGCCGTGTGGCAGAGGTTGGTGGGCGTATTCGGAAAAATATAAATTCCAAAATCCAATTCGTCAAAACTGGCGCCATATTTACGTTCTTGTGGAAATGTTGAACCTCCCTAAACGTTATTTCCATAACGTTGTCGTATTCAGTGGCGATGCCGACTTTAAAACGGATGTCCCGAGAAACGTTATTGACATAACCTCTGTTGATTCCTATATTAAGTCATTTGACAATCTCGTGATGAGTGCCAAGATGTGCGAACGATTGTACAACAAGCTTCTGCAACTCAACGCATCCGTTTCCGAAGAGAAACGGACACGACATGTTCACACGCTTCATGTCACGCATGCGCCACCACCTACTGTAAATGAACATGGCAGCCCTCCATTGTGCCCAATATGTGGCGCGACAATGCGATTGAGGCATCGACGCTCAGATGGCGCACCTTTCTATGGTTGCTCCCACTATCCGCAGTGCAAGGGAATTGCGAACGTGAAAAAATGATAGGCTGCCTAGACAGCGGCATTCAAAATGTCTGACGAAATCTTCTAAAGCAAGGAGAAATAGGCAATGGGCAAGAAAGTATTGATCATCTCGTCCACGCCGCGCAAGGGCGGCAACAGCGATAAGCTCTGCGATGCGTTCGCGGAGGGCGCGAAGGAGGCGGGGAACAAAGTCGAAAAGGTGCGCATCGCCAAACGTAAATCTTTTTAAACGGGATAGCCATGACAGACAAGCAAATCCAGCACACGCTTGAAGTGTATCACCGCAAGGCAATGCGCGAGCCGACAAAACGGCTGCGTGCGGCTATCGAACATGCGTCGAAAAAACGATGCTGGTACAATGGGTGGAAGCACGAAGGAGAGCTTGCGGATTACGGAATTCTTCACGAGCCGATGCGGGCATTCCTTTCCGAAGCCTGTTTTGGCGACATCTGCGCGATGTGCGAGTTTCTCATGGCGAAGGCAAATGCGCAGATCGAGAAATCTGATGACGAAGGCGATTGCACCAATCAAGCCCGCTATTGGATGGAAAAGTTGTTGAAGGCGATTATGAAATGCGAGGTTGATATCGCCGAGAAAACAGCATGGTTGGAAGACTTCCAGAAGTTCGATCGCTATTTTCTTGCCGATTACGTAAAAACCATGTTGAACAAACGCAATACGCTGTCGCAGGAGGATTGGTCGTGGCTGGCAGACATGAAGATCGAGAGGTTCAAGAATGCGCCAAAGGTTGAGGACGACGGCAGGAGCGATACTGACATTCGCAGCTGGCTGGACGACAAAGTAGCTGTCGAAGAGATCGAGGCAGCGTTGCGGAATGCCGGTCGCGAGAACGAGATAACGGATTTCAGGATGTACATTCTTGGACGATTCGGCACTGCCGAGGATATCGCGGAAGCTCTTCTCGCCGATGGGCGAACTCAAGAGGCGGAGTCGTGGTTTGCAAAAGCCATTGAGCAAGATCCGACATCGATGGCTGTCAGGGCGCGGTTGCGCGAATTCGCTCTTGCGCGCGGCGATCTGCTTACGACGGCGGCGTACGACGCAGAGGCATTTTTTGACAATCCCACCATCGGGGCATATGATCAATTGATGGCCATCTGTACTGTCGTAGGTTTTGCGGATGCTGTTCGCGCGGCGGTTTTCCGCTCATTGGAAAGCGGCATTCGTCCCGATTTCAACGAAACAAAGACAGAGGACTGGCCATTGCCGATTGTGGCTTTACGCCGCCATTTGGTCGAAGAGCCAGAACCGAACTTCAGGTTGTTGTCTGAATTGTCTTGGCGCGAGCATCGCCCGAAAGAGGCACTCTCGTTTTACAAGCGCGAACGTGAACAGCGCAAGAAAGTCGGCGGCAAGCAGGTTTGGGATTCTGATTGGCTGATGGCCGATCGCATTGCGCCGATATGTCCTGAGGAGGCGATGGCCATTTGGGAAAGCATTATCCAGAACAGCACGTATGCCTATCAAGGCGACTACGACAATATTGTCCGTGCGCTAAAGTGCATGAAGCCAATCCTTTTCATCTTAGGGAGGGCAAAAGAGTTCCAAGCAAGAGTTCGGAGCATGATTGAAAGCAACAAGCGTCGACGGAATCTGGTTGATGCTCTTGAAGAACTTTAACCATTTACGATCTTTATGTCCTTTGCGGTAAAGTCATAATGCCATGTCCAACACGTCTTCGCATACGACAATAAGCAGAAACAAGGCAGTTTTATGAACTTCAGATACAGCAAGAAGGAAATTGAATATCTTAAGTCGCGGGATGGGCGGCTTGGGGAGGTTATTGACCGCATTGGGCGCATCCACTGGACGGTCGAGCCAGACCTTTTCTCGGCGATTGTTCAGAATATTGTCTTGCATCAGATTTCCGGCAAGGTGGCGGAGTCAATCCTCGCAAGGGTCGTTGAACTGCTTGGGGAGATTACGCCTAAATCCGTCGCGAAAACCGATATACAGGCCTTCCGCGCTTGCGGCGTTTCACAGCGCAAGGTGGAATACATAAAGGACTTTGCCGCTAAGGTCGTGTCAGGCGAGCTTGACTTGGCAGCCGTCGCCAAGATGCCGGATGCGGAAGTCATCGCCGCGCTTTCATCCCTGCGCGGCATCGGCGTTTGGACGGCGGAAATGCTGTTGCTCTTCACATTGCAGCGTCCGGACGTCTTGAGCTACAGTGACCTCGGAATTCATCGCGGGATGCGGATGGTAGATCGCCACCGCAAGATCACGAAGAAGCTTTTTGCGAAGTGCCGCCGCCGACTTTCACCATGCGGCAGCGTTGCGAGTCTCTATTTCTGGATGGTCGCCGGCGGTGCCGTCCCAGATCTCGTCGATCCTGCCGGAGGAAAGCAGAAATGAACGAAGGACAAGAAATTATGAAGGAGAGAATTTTCTTTCTCGATTATCTACGTGTAGTGGCCTGTTTCATGGTCATGGCCATCCATGCGGCGGAATGCTTCTACCTCGGCGGCGAAGCGCTGAACGTCACGTTTATCGCCAGCCGTTCTGACGCGTTCTGGGTGACGGTGACCGAATGCATCTGCCGCGTTTGCGTTCCGCTTTTCGTGATTGCATCGTCATATCTGCTCTTCCCGGTTTCGCGTCCTACGGGAGATTTCTGCAAGCGGCGGCTTTTGCGGGTGTTCGTTCCGTTCGCAATCTGGGCGGCAGCGTATGTGATGGCGGCTGGTGGTGACTTGCGGCAGCTCTTATTCAACTTTCCCGACGAGGGCGGACACCTCTGGTTCGTGCCGATGCTCATTGGACTTTACCTCGCGATGCCGCTTCTTTCGCCTTGGGCGGAGAAAGTTGGCAAACGCGAGCTCTCTGGCTGGATTCTCCTATGGCTCGCAACTACGACATTCCCGTTTCTGCGAGAAATCTGGGGCTTGACGTTTGGCGAGCCGCCGTTCGGGTCTGTCCCCTATCTCTGGGGCGAATGCCCGTGGAACCAGTTTGGCGCGTTCCACTACGTGAGCGGCTTTTTCGGATATATGCTCATAGGTCTTTGGATGCGCAAGTTCGGCACCGCCATTCCGTGGCGCAAGACACTTGCCGCCGCGCTTCCGATGTGGCTCGTCGGCGTAACGATCATTGGCGTTCCGTTCTTCTTCTACACGGACAAGTTCCCGTTTTCCGCGCCTTATTCCCATGCGGTACACATGGAGACGAGCATCGAATACAATTCGCTCGGTGTTGCGCTTGCGACAATTTCGATGTTCCTCGTCCTCCGCAAGGTCGATTTCCAGGGCGCGTTTTATCGATTATTTGTCCGCCCCGTCGCAGAGGCGAGCTACGGCATGTATCTGATGCACATGTTTATTCTGCCGACGGCAGTCGCCTCTTTCAAGCCGCATACGCCGACTCCGTTCTGCATCATCCTTGCCGCGCTTGCGACATTCGCTGCGTCCGCCATCGCCGCCATTGCGCTTCGCCGCATCCCCAAATTCGGAAAGCTGATAGCATGAAGAAGATTCGTTGCCCATATTTTGAATTGAACGACCGGGAGCGTGCCTACCACGACAAGGAATGGGGGACGCCATGCCGGAACGACCGCAAGCTCTTCGAGTACCTCATGTACGAGGTGCTTCAATGCGGGCTGAGCTGGGATACGATCCTGTCGAAGCGTGAGTCCTTTCGCGTTGCGTTCGAGCGTTTTGATTTCAACAAGATTGCCCGTTATGGCGAAAGCGACATCGAGCGCGTTCTCGCCGTGCCGGGGATGATTCGCTCGCGGCGTAAGGTGGAAGCCATTATCCACAATGCAAATAGATTCTTGGAGTTGCGGCGCGAGCACGGCACCTTCTCAAAGTGGCTCTGGGCGTTCACGGACGGCAAGACGCTGCACAATCCCGAAAACGCCAAGTCCGACGACTGGATCGTGCCCGCGAAGACGGAACTCTCCGACCGCATAGCCGCCGAACTGAAGAAACGCGGCTTCAAGTTTCTCGGCTCGGTGACGGTCTATGCGTTCATGCAGTCCGTGGGCCTTGTCAACGACCACGCCAGCTTCTGCTTCCGCTACAAGGAACTTGTCGACCAATAACTTTGAAAACTAAATCAATAAACGAAAGGAAC
>JAFYQC010000106.1 GCA_017547265.1 Kiritimatiellia bacterium
CCGTTTTCGTTGCGCCATTCGACGATGCTCTTTGCAAGCGTTGGCGTGATTCCGGAGACGCGCTCCAAGAGCGGCGCGGACGCTGTGTTGAGTTCGACGCCGACGCCGTTCACGCAGGAGACTACGACTTCGTCAAGCTTTGCGCCAAGCATCGGCTGAGAAACATCGTGCTGGTACTGGCCTACGCCAATCGCCTTCGGGTCGACCTTCACGAGTTCCGCGAGCGGGTCTTGCAGGCGGCGGCCGATCGAGATCGCGCCGCGCACGGTGAGGTCGAGGTCAGGGAATTCCTTGCGGGCGATTTCGCTTGCGGAGTAGACCGACGCGCCTGCCTCGCTCACGGAGACGACAATCGGCGTCGGAATCTCGGGATGCTGCGCGTGGAGCTTCTTCAGCGTGTCGCGCACGAACGACTCCGTCTCGCGCCCCGCCGTTCCGTTGCCGACGGCGACTGCCTCAACATGGTATTTCGCGACGATCATCGCGACGGCCTTCGCCGCCTCGAGGGGATTCTGCTGCGGGAAGATAACTGTCTTGCCGAGATACTTGCCAGTCGAGTCGAGCATCGCGACCTTGCAGCCGGTGCGGATACCTGGGTCGATTGCAAGGACTGCCTTTTCGCCGAGCGGCGAGGCAAGGAGAAGATGGCGCAGGTTTTCAGCAAACACCTCGACGGCCGCGCGGTCTGCCTCGGCCTTCTTGTCTACCGTCACGTCGATTTCGCACGACGGTGCGAGAAGCCGCCTGTAGGCGTCGTGAGTAGCAATCGCAAGCTGTTCGTCGCACGTCACGTTGCGACGCGCGCCGCGAGCAGTCGACACGATTTCGACAATGCGCTCGACTACAGGATCTTCATCAAGGACGAGCTTGACCCAAAGCACGCCTTCCTTCTGTCCGCGGCGAATCGCGAGATAGCGGTGCGAGGGAATCGTCGCGATCGGCTCCTCGAAGTCATAGTACTGCTCGTACTTCGTCGGCTCTTTCGGCGCGGGGCTCGCGACTTCGCTCTTGACGCGCGAACGGCGGGCGAACTCGCCGCGCACGAAACCGCGCACGTCGGCATTGTCGGCAATTCGCTCCGCGATTATGTCGCGCGCGAACTGCAAGTCTTCGTCTGTCGGATCGCCGCCATTCCACTCGAGCGAGCGCCCTTCCCAGATTGCATCCGCGAGCGGTTCGTATCCCTTCTCCTTCGCGACCTGTGCACGAGTGCGGCGCTTCGGCTTGTAGGGCTGATAGATGTCTTCGAGGCGAGACTTCACAAAGCATCCGGCAATTGCAGCGCGAAGCTCGTCTGTAAGCTTGCCCTGCTCGTCGATTGACTTGAGGACAGTCTCCTTGCGGGCTTCGAGTTCGGTGTAGTATTCAAGACGGTCCTTGATCTTTCCTATCGCGACTTCATCGAGGTTTCCGTGGGCTTCCTTGCGGTATCGTGCGATAAACGGGATCGTGTTTCCTTCGGCAAGAAGCTTTTCGACTGCGGAGATCTGGCGAGCGTTCGCCCCGACCTCCGTTACCATGCGGTTTAATATTTCAGCATTCATTGGAAATTGTATAAGTTTCTTTTTAAGAAAAAATTTTTAACGCAGAGACGCAGAGGCGCAGAGTAGCAGAGTGTCAGATATGTTAGGTTCGGCGGACGATTCCTTCGCGCGGTTCTGCTTCGGGGGGAATTGTCAGCGGGGCGAGCGGTGCGTCGTCGCCAGGAAGTGACTTCCACGCTGCAGAATAAATCGGGAGCCCCTGTTCGCGGAACATCGTCTCGAATTCAGTCCACACTTCCTTCGGACGCGGCATCGGCTCGACACGCTCGTAGCGCGCGTCAGTGGCAAAGCCCTCGCACACCTCGTCGAAATATTCCTTGTGGTCTGTCGCGAACTCGAGCTTGCCGCCGACTTCAAGGCGCTTCCAGAGAGCGGTGCGGAAGAGCGGCCCGAAAAGCCGGTGCGAATGGTGCTTCTTCTTCGGCCACGGATCGGGGAAGAACACGTAGACCGTGCGCGCATGGTGCGCGGGCAGGAGATAGTGGAATGTGTAAAGCGCCTCAAGCCGCAGCACCTTTGCGTTGGCGAGATTCGCCCTGCGGCACTTGCCGTCGAATAGCCGCACACGCTCGAGCATGCGCTCGATGCCGAGGAAGTTGCAGTCGGGGTTCTCCGCTGCGCGGCGCGTCAGGAACTGGCCCTTGCCGCAGCCAACCTCGATTTCAAGCGGACGCGAGAGGTCGATTTCAAGCGGCTTGCAGGGATCCGTTACGCGGATTATGTGCGCCCCTGGCGCTTCGCCGATCAATTCGCGGTGCATAGCTTGGCGAAGAAGAGAATGTAGACGACCCAGTTGATCGCGAGCGAATAGAGGTTCGCGACGAAATCGTCGACGACGATGCCGCGCCCTCCGGGAATCGACTGGAGCCCGCGGCACGGCCACGGCTTGATGATATCGACTGCGCGGACGATGCAGAAGAAGACGACCATCGTCCACCACGGAAGCTCAAGGAGCGGAATTCCAACGAAGGCGATCGGATATAGCATCCACTCGTCTGCAACTATGCGCCCGTCGTCCTTTATCCCAAGCGCCTTCTCCGCAACGTCGCAGAAAGGAATCGCAAGGAGCGTGAAGCCGAGGCAGACGGGCATCTGGAGCCAAAGCGGAAGCACCGAGACGGCATAGGCGAGCGCCACTCCCGGGATCGATCCGAAGGTCCCGGGTGCAAACGGAGCGAAGAGCCCTATGCCGAACCCCGATGCCACAAAAATGCAGAATTTCTTCATTGGCGCATATTATACCAAATAGCGGCAACGAAGTTCCATGCGCACGACGGGGTCATTCCCAGTTGTAAGTGCGAATCTCGTCGCCAAAACGCCAGCGCATGGGGCGAAGGTTGTTCAGCCAGTCCAGCGGTTCGCCTGTCGGCTGCATCTTAGCCGCACGGCGTAGCGCCGCCTCAAGCGCGTCACGAATCTCCGGCGTCGTCAACTCGCGCCTCCATGAGACGAACAGCGCTGTGCCCGAACGCGAAACAAGATCGAGCCACTGCGAGTTCAGCCGCCACGGAATCGCGTCCGGTTTCGCAAGACCGAAGCAGTCGCCGTCCGAGACATAGAACTTGCCGTGGTGAATCGTGCGCATGCCGAGCGTGTTCGGCCCCATCTTGCGCGTCCGTCCCCAGTCGTTTCCACTCGTGTCGTCGCCCGTGCGCTGGATTTCGAAAAGTCCTGCGGCAAAATGGTCAAGCGCATTGCAGCCGATGATGACCATCTTGTCGCCTGCGGCCTCGCGAAGCGTCATGTAAAGTTTCTTAACAACTTCCGCCGTCGTGTGGCTCCTGTCGCTCCACTCCGGAATGTCGTGGTGGATGGGGGATAGTCCTCCACCCCACGACGTACTCCAGTCATGGGTAATGAAGTCTGCCTTCACAAGTTCAAATCCCCATGCGGCAAAGCGCGCCATGTCGGCGCGGATGCGATTCTCGAGCGTTGGGTCCGTCGGATCGATGGGAAGGTCTTTGCCGTCGTCGGGGAGGAAAGGACGGTACCAGAGCCCTGGCTTCGCGCCCATCGCCTTGACGCGCCGCGCGAACTCGTCCATCTCCATTCCCCACTTCTCGTTCACGCCAGCCCAGCGCATGTCGGACGTCGTCTTGGCGGAACCCTGTTTGCCGCGCTGCCAGCCGTCGTCCACGACGACATAAGGGCGCACCTTCTCGCCCTTGACGAGCGAGACTATGAACTCGGCGTCCGCGAGGAAGTTCGTCGCCGTGTTGTTGCCATAGGCGCAATACCAGTCGTTGTAGCCGTAGACGGGTTCTTTTGGCAGACGAGGATTCGGGCACATCTTCCGGCAGAACTCCCGCGCCGCAGCGAACGGCGTCTCGTTTTCTTCACCGTACCGATCGACAAGGGTACATATCCTCATCCCCCATTGGTCGGTCTTCAACTCAAGCGGCCGCCACCCGGCGCGAACATCGAGAGAGAGCGTGACACTCCCCGGCGCAATCTTCCACGCGGCAAAGGCGTTCGGCTGAACCATAAGTCCGTAGCCGTCAGTGCGCGTTCCGTCGTTGACGAGGAAGTACCACGGCTTCCACCCTTCGTGCGGGGCGGATGAATCACCGATGCGGAACCATCCCGAGTCGCCGTAGGTGCGCTCCCAATCTCCGCCGTATACGACGGACTCCTTTGGAAACGCGATGTTCCAGACAAGTTCGACCTTGGATACAGGGCCCTCCCCAGACAAGTAGACAAAAATTTCGCGACGCATGCAACGGCACGGCGACAGCTTAACCTTGATGCGACCGGAGGAATTCGCCGCTCCATCGACAAAAATCATGTCCGGCCTCAGTAGATTCATGTACGGCATCTCCGCCGCCAGTGCAAACTCCGCCGTCACTACTGAAAAGGCTGCGACAAAGAGACTGATTTTATTTCTCATGGTCAACTTCCTTAGGCGCGAAAAACACAAGTGCGGCATCTGAGCCGTTGAAACGACACGTCACCCGTGCGCGGCCATCAGCCGTCGGTACGACGGAGACATTGTCTGTCTTCCAGATCATATGCCCAGCGCGATGCACCGTCACATAGTCGTGCACGCCGCCAGCCGCGAACACGGCGAGAGCACCGGCGCCGTCCGCCGATATCTTCTCGTGAATTTCCGGCGAGCCGCCGCGCACGCCCGTGCGCACTGGCGACGCGGATGTCACTGCGTCGCGCACGCGCCTGTAGGCCGCAAGCGCCTCCCCGAACCACGCCCTGTCCTCCGGCGAAAGAGCGGCAAGGTCGCCCCAGACCCCGTTCTGCCCAAGGACAAGCGACGCGATGTTGATCTTCTGGCTTGTGCGCGGCGCATCTGGCAGATAGTGCGTGAGATAGAGGACGGATGGAATCCAGCGGTCGAAATCGAGCGTAGTGCGCGCAACGCGGGCGCGCGCGGGGCCTGGATAGACAAATACATTGCTCCAGTACTTCGAGGCAGTCCAATCGTAGGGGTGGTCAAGGTCGGGGAAGTAAGGCCCGTTGTTCACCGCGAAATACTTACCCGAGGCGAGGAACGCGAGGCCTACGCACCGGTTCCCTTCCGTCACGTCAAAGTCGACGATCGCGTCTGGACATGCCGCGCAGAGGCGGTCGACTATCCGCGCCATGTACCGCACCTGCTCAAAGGCGTAGCAGTCGGCGCGTTCGTCGGCCGGAACGGACGTGTCGCCGTGGAAGTGGTCGGGCGAGTCGCACCCATACTGATTGATCGCGTCCCACTTGAAATACGTAACGCCCCAGTCGCGGTAGCAGCGGATAAGTTCGTCCGCGACAGACTGCCAGTACGCGCTGACGAGACAGTGGCAGCGGCTCTGCTCCGTCTCCCAGACAGAATGGGGGGCGGCTGCGACACCATTCCGCGACATGACGGCTTCCGGATGCCGCACGTGGATCTCGCTCGACTCCGCGGCCTCGGTCGGACTGAACCAAAGCCCGAGCTTCATCCCCTTCTCTCGCAACCGGACGACTATCGGCTCAAGCCCGTTGGGGAAGCGTTCGCGGCTGACGCGCCAGTCGCCGGACTTCTCGAACCAGCCGGCGTCGACGACGAACACGTCGATGCCCATCTCCGCCGCGCGGTCTACGTCAGCGAGGATGCGCGACTCGTTCATGAGGTTGAGGTACTTGCGGCTCCCGCCCCAGAAGTAGTCGCGTTCCTGGCTCGCCCACGTGTTATAGAATATCCACGGCGCACGCGAGGCGGGATTGTCAGTCGCGCCTTTGAGCTGGAAGGAGCGGTATGCGGCAGCCATCGCGTCAATCCCGCCTTGCACTTTCGCCGCCTGCAGCCAGATCGTTTCGTATGGATGCCCCGGCACAACGCGGCGTCCACGCCAGTAGTTGCCCTTCACCGCCCGCAGCTCAAGCCGACGGTCCGGCGTACACGAGAACTCGATGAAACGGTCCGTCGACTGCGAACCATGTTCGTAGGCGAGCAGCGAGGCGCGGCCCTCGGCCTCGAGGACGACGATTGGACCCACAAAGGCAAGACCCTCCGAAAAATACGAATCTGCCACTGGCGTTTCAACAAGGCGATGGCAATGACAAAGAGGATCGTATTCGCTCAGACGGACCTCTGTCGTCCTTGCGCCTTTAGCAACCGGGACGGATGCGTAGACGAGATTGTCGCGCCCCGACGACTTCGTAAGCGCAAAACCTTCGGTGGTAATCGCCTCCAATTCGTATCGGAACCGGACGACAGGCGAACCTCTGCGCTGGCGGGTGCGAAGCGTAAGCCGTGCGGACGGGAAGTCGCGCAACACGCCGGACTGCGTGCGCTCGACAACGCCGTCGGCGCGTTCGACCTCATTTCCGGCAGCCTCCCACGCGGCAACTTCGCCGCGCACCGTCCGCCCTTCTATTTCGAATGTCGGCGGCGAAACCGGCACCGGCAGCGGCGACGCTGCGTGCGCCGAAGTGTCAACGAGCAATAGCGCAAAAACAGCGGCTAACAAAAAACGAATATGTGCTAGTTGCTTCATATTGCACCCCCTCAATGTCTGACCTTTGACCATTTGACCTTATTATAGTCAAATCGTTTTCTAAAATTACATCATCTGGTTGTTCTCGCTGTCGCAAGTCCGTAGACAGCGGTGACGAGCGAGATCGCTATGGCGACGACATAGGCAGTCGTCCACGGAGTAGGCGAAGACGACTTGAGAATCGCGTCAAAGAGGAAGTTTGAAGCGAAGACGCCGACGCCTGCGAGAATGAGGTTCACGAGCCCCTGTGCCTGATTGCGCAGCTCTGGCGGCGCAACTTCGTCGACGAACATTTGTGCGCCGACTACGAGCAGCCCGAAGATGAGACCGTGCACGACGATTCCGCAGAAGTCAAGCGCGGCAAAACCGTATGCGGACGAAACCGCGAAGAAGATATTGCGTAGCGCGAGGACGGCCAGTGCAAGGACGATGGAGCGCCTGTAGCCGATGCGGCGGAAGATCAGCGGGACGAGGAGCATGAAGAATATCTCCCCCGCCTGGCCGATGTTCATCGTCGTAGTGAGATACTGGTAGCCGGACTCCTTCAGGTATGCGGCACAGTACACGTTGTACCACTGGAAAGGAATCATCGCGAGAAGGAGCATGATCGCAAACGACCGAAACGACTTGTCGCGCAACAGCACGAGTGCGCCAAGTCCAAGCGCGTCGCCCACCGATATCCTAGTTCCCTTCGCCTGCGGCAGCGTCTTCGGGAGGGCGAACGAGAAAAGCCCTGCGGCAATGGCGACAGCTGCGCCGCCAGCGAATATCCAGGGCGACGAGTCAAACCCCTTGAAGCCGCCAGCCGCGGCCCCGAGCGAGAATACGCACGAGGCGATCCAGCCAAGCGTTCCGAATATGCGGATGCGGGGAAATGCGTCCTTGCTCGCATGAGCCATCGCTATCGTCGCCGTAAGCGCCCATGTCGGCATGTAGAAAAGCATTGTCGTGAGAAGTACGATGAAGAGCAGCGCAGGCGAAGTAACGAAGAACGCACCCGCGAGCAGCGCCCCGGACGCAAAGTAGCATATCGCGAGAACTCTCTCCGCGTTGAGACGGCGGTCTGCGAACATGCCGACGAGAGGAGACGCAAAAGTGCCGATGCCCATGATAAGCCCGCACCAGAGAGTCCAGTTCTCGCCGCCCTGCAGTGACTTGACGTAGGGAAGCATTGGCACAAACCACACGGGCATGGCCATGTACTCGAGGAACATCATCGTCGCGAGGACGACAGTCCGCCTGTTGACGCAACCGCTCATGCTTCGCTTCCGCCCGCTTCAATCTCTGCCTTTACATCGCAAGTCTCGGCCTTGGCGTCTCGGTAGAACACGGCCTGACCGATTGCAGCGTAAAGAACGACAAAAATTCCAATCAACATCGACACGGCAAACGCGCCGATCATGACGATGGAGCACTCATCCGGTATCGCGTCCGCTTGTGCACCAGCGCTCGCCGCCGACAAAGCGCCCACAACGCCCGATACAAGGACAAAAGGCAGAATTGCAAGAATGAACCACCCGATGTAGGACAGCCAAAAGATGAAAAGCTTCCACTTGCGGCCGCGCATCAATTCACAGCTCCGCTTTATGCAGGCATTTGCGCCAATCTCAACGTTCTCTACTTTGACATACCAGATAAGCACATAGCGTAAACTGACGATGATGGCGGCGATGCAGGCAGGAATGCCGCACATGCAGCCGATCAATATTCCCATCTGCTTTTCAGTCACCATGCCACACGCCCGAAGGACGGCCGACACAATGCCGCCAATAAAACCGCCGATAAAGGCGAAGACGAGCGCCCAGACGACAACCTTGATCATTATCAGGGCGGTAAGCCACAAAAGATCGAACGGGCGTTTGAAACCGCCGAAAGCACTGGCGAACCAGCCATTGGAATCGTCCTTGATGCACTTGACAAGCGATGTGACGAGGCCGAAAACGACAATACTCTGAAAGAGATACTCGACAAACGTCGAAAATCCGCTCGCGAATGTCATTCGCAGGGCTTCATGGCCAGAA
>JAFYQC010000107.1 GCA_017547265.1 Kiritimatiellia bacterium
CAGAGGCGCGTACGTCGGCCCGCCGGACACCCCGTTTCACCACCTTGGTGAATTGCACATCCCCGTCAAACCCCTGAAATCACTGGGTTTGATTGACATTGATACACCTCAACTGCTTTGTTTAGGCTTAATCAAGAATAAACTACTCTGCATCATTACCTCCCTATATGTTAGAGTACCTTGAACACTGCGAATATTAGCAAATGCCCATAAAGCGGTCAATTGAAAAGGCGACCTTTCGGACAAAATTATAACGACCTTATAGACAATGTTGGTAATTGCAAGGATGGGGATCAATTGTGTATAATACCAAGCATGCGGATGAAGTTGAGAAGAGTTCTGGCGGCGATTCCGACGAACGAAGCGGAAGGACAGCTTCGCGTGGCCGGAGTGCTGCGCTACGCAAGTGCGCACGCAAACTGGGATCTTCGCGTAGTCAACTCGCGTACGCAATTCAACGACGTTGGAGTGAAAACTCTTCTGGAAGAGGGCATCGACGGCTGCATCCTCGCTGCATACACGCCGGCAGTTGAGAACATTCTCGCAGGGCACATCCCCACGGTCATCACCCTTGAAAACATTCACGAGCAAATAGGCGCGCGCCAAAACTGCATTTCCATCCTGATGAACAACCAGGAGATCGGCCGTCTTGCGGCTGAACATTTCAGGTCTCTTGGACGCTTCGCCTCCTACGCCTTCGTCCCCGCGCCGCCAAAGATCCCCTGGTCGCTTGAACGCAAGGCGACCTTCTTCGAAGCCGCTGACAAGCGTGCTGCACAGTTTGAATTCCCCGAAGCCGACATAGAGCTTGTCAACATGACGGGCGAAGGTGGCATACTGATAAAGATATCCGACCTTGTGGAATTCCTGAAACAGCTGCCAAAACCGGCCGCCGTGTTCGCCGCCAACGACATCCTCGCCGCCCAAGTCGCGAAAGCTTGCCGCGCCGCGCAGCTGAAGATGCCGACGGACGTGTCGCTCATCGGATGTGACAACGACGAACTGCTGTGCACGATCTCGCGTCCGGCTATAACGAGCATACGCCCAAACTTCGAGCAAGCCGGATACGCCGCCGCACGTGCGCTCGACGCGATGATGCGTGGGCGGAGACCCAACGAGACAGTAATGCGAATCCCCGGCGCGAAAGTCATTGTTCGCGGCTCTACAGAACACATCCCGCCCGCAGTCGCCGTCGTGAATGCGGCGATGGAGTATATAAAGAGCCATGCACTTGAAGGCATAAGCACGGCCGACGTCGTTTCGCACCTCAAGATTTCGCACAGCCTCCTCGACCTTCGCTTCCGCCAGCTGCGGAACGAAAGCGTCATGGAAGCGATACTGTCAATCCGTCTCGCCGCAGTCAAGGAGCGTGTGGAGAAGACAGACCGCAAGTTCATCGCCATCGGTGTGGAATGCGGGTTCCGCAGCGCCGACCACCTCAAGCGTCTTTTCAAGAAGCGCTTTGGGATGTCGATGCGGTCATGGAGAGCCGCACATCGAAAGGCTAAATCAAAATCATGAAAAAGGCATTTGGAGTTATCGCCATCGTTGCAGCTCTGGCCATCGCGCCAATCGCCGCGATTGGACGCACGAGACCTAACATCGTGTTTATCCTGACCGACGACCTCGGCTTTGGCGACGTCGGCTTCACTTGCAACGAGCGGACCAATGTCCTCGCACGACTTCGCACTCCATGCCTCGACCGCCTCGCAAGCGAAGGCGTGGTTCTGACTGCGCACTACGCGGCCGCGCCAGTCTCTGCGCCAAGCCGCGCGTCGCTGATCACTGGCCGCGTCCAGGGGTGCTGCTCTCTGCGCGACAACTGCTTCGACAGGGCATTCTCAGAGACGAACACGCTTGCTTCCGTTCTTCATGGCGCGGGCTACGCGACATGGGCCGTCGGAAAGTGGGGCGTTGCCGGCGGCGGCGAATCGGGAGAGAGCGTCTCTTCACATCCGCTCGACCGCGGCTTCGACTACTTCTATGGCTTCCTCGACCACATGGCGGGGCACACGTATTACCACTACGAGGGGCATATACGAAATGCGTTCATGGGAATAACGGAGAACCGCACGAACGCAACCGATTCCGCGAAAGGCATCTACTCGACAGACCTCTTCGTCGCAAAGGCAAAGCAGCTTGTCGCCCGCCACGCGGCCGAGAACGGCGACACTCCGTTCTTCCTCTACCTCGCCATGAATACGATCCACGGCTCTGGGCAGAGCGACGATACACTTGCGACAAAGCATCCGCTCCATATCCCAGGGCGGCCCTATCCCGCCGAAGGTGTAAAGTGGCCACTTGAACCAGAGCCGCTTGCAGCGCGCAACACGTGGATCGATCCCGCCTACCGCAATCTCCCAGAAAATGCCGCGCGCTACGCAACGGCAATCACGCGGCTCGACAATGCGCTCGCGGACTTTATGGGCGAACTTAAGCGTCTCGGGCTCGACAACGACACGATGATCGTCTTTACATCAGACAACGGGCCTGCCGACGAATATGGCGCAGACCCGCGCTTCTTCGGTTCGAACGGACCGTTCGACGGACTTAAGCGCGACGTCTTCGAGGGCGGGATGCGCGTCCCTACTTTTGTCCGCTGGCCAGCACGCATATCGAGCGGCTGGAAAGACGACTCGCCCTCGCAGTTCCACGACTGGATGGCGACGCTCGCGGATGTTGCAGGTACCGAAGCGCCGAAGGAGTCCGAGGGCGTGTCGCTCTTCCCTCGCTGGGACAAATTGGGAAGTGCGAAAATCTTCAAGCCCTCGCTCATCTATTCGCAATACGAGTTTCCTTGGGGCGGCGGAACCGAGGCGTTTCGCGAGTTCGAGGCGAGGAAAGCGCCTGTGCGCGGACTCCAGCAGATGCTGAGAGTCGGCGACTATGTGGCGCTGCGGACGAGGATACGCGAGGGCGGCGCGAAAGTGCGACTATACAACGTAGTGGAAGACCCATTCCAGGAGAACGACCTCTCTGGCCTCGCCGAACAACAGGAACGCCTTCGCGACATGGAGCGCATACTCGAGGAACGACTTCGCAAATGACGCCCTTCTCCCTTCTCGTGAAGCCGGTAGGCGCAAGGTGCAACCTCGCGTGCGACTACTGCTTCTACTTGGGCAAGGCGTCGCTATATCCTAACGGACCGACGAAGATGTCGGACGCCGTGCTGGAGCGCATGATCGAAAGCTACCTTTCGCTTCCCTTCGACTCTTTTTCCATCGCGTTTCAGGGTGGCGAGCCGATGCTCGCGGGACTCGACTTCTTTCGCCGCGCAAACGACTTCGCAAAGAGAGTCCTTCCTGACGGACTGCGGCTCTCGCTTTCGATACAGACGAACGCGACGCTTGTGACGCGAGAGGCGGCAAAGTTTTTCGCGGACGAAGGATGGCTCGTCGGCGTAAGCGTCGATGGCCCGGCGAAGATCCACGACGCGCACCGCACGACGCCCGACGGCCGCGGCACACACGCGGAGGTATTGCGCGGAATAGACGCGCTTAGGGAAGCGGGCTGCGACTACAATGTGCTGACGCTCGTGACAAAGTCCAATGTCAGCGAGCCGAAGAAAATCTACAGGTATGTTCGCGACGAACTTGGCGGTAAGTGGCAGCAGTACACCGACCACCTCGAAAGCATTTCGACGCAGCAGTGGGATGCATTTCTCTGCGGCGTTCTCGACGCGTGGCTCGAGGACGGCGACATGGGGCGCGTTTCGGTTCGCAACATCGACGCGGCGCTTTCGTACGCGACGTTCGGGCGCGCGGAACAATGCCTCTTTGCGGGACGCTGCGACGGACATGTCGTAGTCGAGCGAAACGGCGACGTCTATCCCTGCGACTTCTTTGTGACGAAGGAGACACTTCTCGGAAACATCATGGATTGCGACTGGAGCGAACTTCGCGAAAGCCGCATCGCACAGGAGTTCGCGACGAAGAAATGCGTCCGCCATCTCTCGAAGATCGACCGGATGGAATTCTACGACCGCATCTCCGCCCTCGCCGCAGCACGCTAATATCGCCGGCGGGACGCCGGCTCTCCCAGTTAGTGCCGCCGTAACTGGGGAAGCCGCCATCTTGGCGGCGCGGGCAAGTATCGCCGGCGGGACGCCGGCTTTCCCAGTTAGAGCCGCCGTGACTGGGGAAGCCGCCATCTTGGCGGCGCAAGCTAGTGTCGCCGGCGGGACGCCGGCTTTCCCAGTTAGTGCCGCCGTGACTGGGGAAGCCGCCATCTTGGCGGCGCAAGCTAGTGTCGCCGGCGAGACGCCATATCCACCGAGGCGAAAGCCGAGCCGCGCAAGCGGGCGCTAGCGTGGTGCTCTCCCAGTTAGCGGCGCCGTGACTGGGGAAGCCGCCATCTTGGCGGCGCAGGTATTATGCACGCCTCAAAATATACCTAGCCGCTCTGACATTCTTCCTTATATATGCAACGCACTTGTCATAGTGTTCTGCATTACGCACCAGTCTATCAAAGTAATCGCGTTGCCAAATCGCACCAGTCGAGCCCCTCAAATTGTTGATTTCTTTCGCGGTAAAGCTTTTCCAACTGTGCACAATCTTCTGCAGGTCGCGCCGTTCGTTGAGCTCCATAAGGACATGAATATGATTTGGCATGACGACATACGAATGAAGAATGTAACGATCTCCGTTAAAATACTCCAAGGCAGAAGAGACAATCTTCCGGTGCGCCACATCGCCAAGGAGGCATTCGCCATGTCCTGCATCTAGCCACTCCTCAAGCCTATTTGGAAACTGCGCAGCATATTCCTGCGAAACAATGGCATCCCAAGGTTCAGGGTGTTTGGCAATCCATTCATCGCGTTCTGCCTGCCACTGCGCAAGAAGGTTCGACGGCAAAGAATCTGCAAGTCTAAACGTAATGAAGACAATTACCCCGCTTTGCCCCCAATGAGGAAGATTGTGCTTGGTTACTTCGGTTTGGGAAAGCATGGAAGAAAAATGGCTTGATGCTGAATTCATGGCATCCGGGAATTCTGCAGAGAGATATGGAATATCGCCGGCGGGACGCCGGCTTTCCCAGTTAGAGCCGCCGTGACTGGGGGAGCCGCCATCTTGGCGGCGCAAGCTAGTGTCGCCGGCGGGACGCCGGCTCTCCCAGTTAGCATCGCTGTGCGCCATCAGCATATCAAACTTTGCTTTGCACAAAAGTATACTACCAAAGACCGAGGCGGAGGAAGGGAAGTATCTGCTTCTCGAGCGTAGTGTCGAGATCGAAGAGCGCGTTGCCCGCGAAGCCGCGGCGACGCGTCATGTTCACCTGGTCAATCACCTCGCGAGCACCAAGCCGCGACTCGTTCGCAGTGACGCCAATGCCGACAATTGTCCTCTGCGCATGTGCGCGCGTATCAGATTGAAGCGCCAGCAGACTCTGGAATGTAGCAGGTGACTCGGTGTAGTCCATTGGAACTACATAGTCGACTAGATTCGCGTCCAGCCACCCCTTCCAGTCCTGGCCCACCGAGCCAATACACTGCGGATGCTTTCCGTACACAGCCGTCGTCAGCCACTTCGGGCGCTTCACGTGCTTGCGTGCGTCCGCGACAAAGCGCGTGACGACATCGGCCGCGTTCTTCGGCTTCACCGCCGAATCGCCCCACCTGACGAAATCGAGATGTATGCCGTCGACGGCATACCGCCGCTGTATCTCGTCGATGGACGCGAGAATCCTCGCGCGGACGAGCGCGTTCGCGGGATCGAGATATTCGGTCTTCTTTCCGTTAGCCGCCTTGAGCCGCCAGCCGTTGCGGTCGAACGCCGCCATCGTCTCGGGTGATGCACGCGTTCCCGTGAAGCAGAGGATCCACGCATGGACCCGTATGCCAGCCCCTCGCGCAGCGGCGAGGCACGCCGCAAGCTGGTCGCCCTCCTCGCGGAATGTCTTCGAGCGCGGCAGAACGTCAGACGCATAGTGTGCGAACCCCGCGCCTGCGACATTGACAAAAAGGTCGGTGACATGGCTCTCGCGGAGAAGCTTCATTGTCTTCGGCCAGTTCCCCGGATATAGCCCGCAGCCCGAATGATCCCACACCGCGTGTATCTCGCCGCGGCTCGGCTTCTGCTTCGCCGCGTATGCGCGGAGACTCTTGAACTCCGCGTCCGCCTTCGCCGCCGCGCGCGCGGGGCTCCACTGCGAGGAATCGACGGAACCGACGAGCGACGCGCAAAGACGCGCTTTCAGGCCTTCGTCGCCGTCCGCGAGAAGGACATGCGTCATCCACCAACCGCATGGCGACGATATCCACGCCGCGTCGCCAGTGGACTTCCCGTTTCTGTCGACCCATGTAGCCATCACCTGCGACTTGCCCTGTATCGGGACGGCACGCTGCAGAACGGTCGAAGTCTGGAGAATCGCTGTCGGTGCTCCTGGCGGCGCATTCGCCGCAAAATTCATTCGACTCCACTGGCCGGGATAGGAAGCCGCCTTGTAGCCAGCCGGCCTGACGCCCATCAACTCTCCGAGCTGCGGCGAGGCGGAATAGAAGACGACAAGCTTGCCGCCCCTGTCGCGGAAACTGCGGAGCGTCTTGATCTCATCGGCGGATGGCGATTCAAAGCCGATGAGGAAGGCGACTTTCTCCTTCGCGAGCTTCGTGCGCATCTCGGCGGGCTTCACGACTTCGGCGGCGATGTCCTGATCCTTGAGCCACCGTCCGACGTGGTTGGCGAGCGAGGTGTAGTAGCCAGGTTCATGCGCGACTATCGCGACGGAGAGGAAGAGTGACGCAATCATCGTAGCAGGTCTGGCCTTTCCTTTTCGGTGAGGCGGCGGGCCTCGGACTTCCGCCACGCCTCGATCTTCGAGTGGTCGCCCGAAAGAAGCACTTCCGGCACCTTCATGCCGCGAAACTCCGGCGGCTTGGTATACTGCGGGGCCTCGAGAAGCCCGTCGCGGCCAAAGCTCTCTGACGCGGTCGCGGCAGGTCCGCCGCCGAGAACACCGGGGAGAAGACGTACGATTGAATCCACCATCGCGGCCGCGGCAAGTTCGCCGCCGGTCATCACGAAATCGCCGACAGAGAACGCGTCGGTCGCGAGAGTGTCGATTCGCGCGTCGAAGCCCTCGTAGTGGCCGCACATAAAGACGACATGATTTTCGCGCGACAGTTCCTCGGCATCACGCTGGGTGAACTTGCGGCCAGAGGGAGAGGTCATGATAACACGCGTTCCAGGTGCACGATCGCCAGAGCCAACGCGCGACTCGACTGCCTCGAACCACGGGCCGCACTTCATCAGCATGCCAGGCCCGCCGCCATACGGCTTGTCGTCGACCTTGCGCCAGCGGCCCTCGCCGAAATCGCGCAGGTCGACGATGTTCACCTCGCATGCGTCCTTCGCGACGGCGCGCGCTACGATGGATTCCGTGAGGAACCCCGCGAACATCTTCGGCTGGACGCTTATGACATCGATCTTCAACATCGCCTGTATTATAGCAATCGAGTAGGGGGAGTTGCAACTCCCCCTCTCACACCACGAGGCGTGCCTCTTATGGCACCGCGCGGTTTCTTTCAACGAGGTATCACGAGCGGAATCAGCCCCTGTTCTGCAAACCACTTGTTGCTCATTGCCTCGCTTGCCTGCGGGGTCATCGCCATCCTGTACCAGCCCTTCCCGCTCCCCGCAAGAAGCCATGCCCTCCATTCGGAGAGGCCGTTCTTCACGAGAAACTTTGCGACTGCAAACCTTCGCTTGCATTGCTTGAGCCGATAGCATCGCAGTTTCCTTCTCAGCCATTGCTCGGTCTCCGCCAGCCATCCCTTCGCGCTTGCCAGCCTGTAGTATTCAAGCCATCCGCGCAGGTAGGCGTTGACCTCTCCGATTACCGTCTCGAACTTTCGTCCGCGGTTGCGTTTGGTGAGTTCCCTTAGCCTGTTCCTCATCCTCTCCTTGCTCTTCTTGGACACGCGCAGCTGGCCTTTCCCGCCTATCGTGTGGCCGAGGAAGACGCATTCGCGGCTTGGCGCGACCTTGCTCTTCGCCTCGTTCACCTTCAGACGCAGCCTGCGGGTGATGAACCGCGTTATGCTTTCCATCACCCGCTCTCCGGCCCTCTGCGACTTGACGTAGATGTTGCAGTCGTCTGCGTATCGGCAGAACCGATGCCCCCTGCGCTCCAGTTCCTTGTCGAGTTCGTCAAGGACGATGTTGGCCAAGAGCGGGGACAGCGGGCCGCCTTGCGGCGTTCCCTCCGTCCTGCTTTGGCATACTCCGTCTTGCATGAGGCCCGCCCGGAGGAATGCGAGTATCAGCCGCAGTACGCGGCTCTCCCGCAAGTCCCTCGCGAGCCTTGCCATGAGCCTGTCGTGGTTCACCTTGTCGAAGAACTTTTCCAAGTCGAGGTCAACCACTGTGCCGTAGCCACCCTCCACATACGCGCTTCCTCTTCTGAGGGCATCGTGTGCGCTCCGATTCGGCCTGAACCCGTAGCTTGATTCCGAGAACACCCTTTCGTACATCGGCGTGAGCACTTGCGCCAGCGCCTGTTGCACGATGCGGTCTTTCACCGTCGGTATTCCCAACTGCCGCTTGCTCCCGTCGGGCTTGGGGATCTGCACGCCCCTCACCTCGACGGGCTTGTACCTGCCGTCGAGCAGTTCGCTTCGCATTTCCCGCAGAAGCGGCCAAGCCCTTTCGCCGAACGCCTTGACGGTAATGCCGTCCGTCCCGCCCGACCCCTTGTTGGCCTTGACACGCTTCCACGCCCTCACGAGGTTGCCGATGTCGGCTACCTTTCCCATGAGGCCTTCCCCGCACACGGGTTCTTGTTTCCTCTTCACGGGCTTTTGGGAACCCTGTCCGCGCCTATCTCGGCCGTTCACTTCGCCGCCTTCGGCCGACAGGCAGGCCCCGAGGCCAAAGGTCATCTGGCCATCGAGGTCTCTTTTCCTTCTCTTCCTGCCCATGCGATTCCGTTCCCCGCGTCTGTTGATTGATTCGGCCCTTCGCCGCCGAGGTCGGCTACTATGGCCTCTGCTGACTTCTCCGCGCCTGTCCCCCGCCCTCGCGGGCGGCGTAGTGCTTTCGCACGGACGCGGAGACCTCCAGGAATAAGATACAGCTCTTTCATTCGGCGGGACGCGGATTTACCACCTCGCTACGGTTAGGCTTGGGGTTTCGCCATCCAATGCTGGCTTGCCCGCGAGAAGGCCTTGTATCCGCTTTCTGTTCGTGTCCTCCGAACTTCGCTTCCGACTTCCTTCGCCCGCACCCTCGCGGGTGCAGGTTTGTCTTCGGCTATTTGGTTCCTCCTAACTGGCCCATTGGAGACTTTCACTCCAGACCTTGTATCATGTCCTGCGTACAAACAAAACCCGCGGC
>JAFYQC010000108.1 GCA_017547265.1 Kiritimatiellia bacterium
TATGGAGGCCTGCCAGAACACGCCTTCCGTCATGTCCAACATCCTTACCGCGGCGTTCCAGCACGTCGAAGAGGGTTTCGACGTCATCCAGGAGGCGGTCAACGCGGCTTCCGACCTCGAGCAGGAGAAGCTGATGCAGCGCCTGACGTGGGTTTCGGTCTGCTCGAACCTCGGCCCGTCGCTCGGCCTTCTCGGTACGGTGCAAGGCATGATTCTGACGTTCCAGGCCCTCGCGCAGGGCGGCGCTGGCGATGCCGCGGCGCTCGCTAGCTCGATCGGCCAGGCGCTTTGGACGACCGCCGGCGGCCTTATCGTGTCGATCCCGACGATTACCGTGTTCTACTCTCTCCGCAACAACGCGAACCGTCTCATTCTCCGCATGACCGCCGTCACGATGGAGTTCCTGAACGGACTCCGCAATGTCGAGGTCGCTCCCGAGGAGGGCGCGGCGGAGATGGCGTAAGGGACAAGCGCACAGAAAAACACCATGGGCAAAAAGCCACAGGAAAACCCGCAGCTCGACATGACGCCGATGATCGACGTCGTGTTCGAACTCATCATCTTCTTCGTCGTCACGCTCGTCGAGGCGCAGAAGAAGGACGAGTCGATCGAGCTGGAGGACGGCAAGCACGGCATTGTGCTGACGCCGGAGGAGTTGCCGCCTACGCACATGCAGATCGACATCGGCCTTCACCAGAAGGGGCCGAAGAAGGGCAAGCCCCGCATCTCCATGGGCGATATCGAGATAACGCCAGCGGATATTTCGAAGCGCGTCAGGGACCGTCTCAAGAAGTACAAGGACTTCCCGGTGATGGTTCGCGCAGACTTCGCCGTTCCGCACAAGGCGGTCGCACAGGTCATGAACGCCTGCACAGAGGCAGGCGTCTGGAAGATCTCGTTTATGGCGGTCGGCGAGGACAAGACTCACGAGCGCAAGCGTCTAAGCAAGATCAAGAAGTAGCGGAGGTACCGAAATGGCCAGGAAACCACAGGAAAATCCGCAGCTCGACATGACGCCGATGATCGACGTCGTGTTCGAACTCATCATCTTCTTCGTCGTCACGATCAAGCAGGAGGACCTGTTCACCAAGCTGAACTGCAACCGTCCCGCCCCCGCGACGGGCCAGGCATCCGAGAAGGACGACATCACTGTCAACATCGAGATCGGCCGCCGCTACGACGGCAGCCCGCAGGGAGTCATCCTCTATAACAAGCGCGAGGTCAAGCGCACCGAGCTCGACGCCGCGCTCAGGGAGATTGCGAAAGTCAAGAAAACTACGCCAATCATCGTGAAGTGCGCCGAAGACAGCCCGCACAAGGCCCTCGTCGACGTCTTGGACATCTGTTATCACAACGAGCTTTTCAGCGTGAGCGTGTTTACGCTTTGATAGAAAATTGCAGGGGAAAGAGATATGAGCGAAGAAATGGCTGAAGAAATTGTCGAAGAAGAGGTTGCCATAGACCTCGACGAGATTGCAAAGAAATATGAGGACAAGGGCTTCTTCAAGCGACTTGGCGACATGTTCAAGGGGCTTAGCAAGCCTCATGACACCCGTGAGTACAAGCTTGCGCGAATCGAGCTCCAACGTCTTGCTGCCCCGCTCACTGCAATCGTCGTGCCAATCGTGTTCGGCGTCGTTCTTTGCGTCGTGACGATGATCTCCGGGCAGAAGAAGGACATTATCGTCGCTGATATCGCCCAGATCGAAGACGAGCCCGAGGAACTGAAGGAAGAGGAGGAGATTCCGCCCGACGACATCGAGCCCCCGCCGATGGAAGAAGTCGAGATTACCGTCGACACTCCCAATCCGAACCCAGTCTCCAACGTGACGCCCGTGCCGTCTCCGCCTTCTGCGCAGGTTTCCGTGAAGCCCGCGCCGATGGATTCGGTCGCAATCGTGAAGTCCCCCGTCACGATGAAGTCGATGACCGGCTCTCGCACCCCTGGCTCGATTGGCGCAGCTACGCGCGGCGGCGCCGGATATGGCGACGCAAATACCGAAGCGGCGGTCATGAAGGTCCTCTGGTGGCTCAAGGCCCACCAGAACACCGACGGCAGCTGGGGCAAGCAGAATCAGGTGGCCAATACCGCACTTGCGGTTCTTACCTACCTCGCCCATGGCGAATACCCGGGATCTCCTTCTCCCTACAAGCGCGACTTCGGTCCGACTGTGCAGATGGCAATTGACTATCTGATCAGCCACATCCATACTGGCGCCGACAATGTGCCGCACTTTAGTCCCACCGACGGCAACGAGTACAGCTTCCTCATGGCGACCTATGCGCTCTGCGAGGCGTACGGCATGACGAAGAACCCGAACTGCAAGGAGGCGGCGCAGCAGTGCCTCTACCGCATCGTCGAGAACCAGTCCTCGACGGGTGGCTGGGACTACAAGCTTAACAAGAACTCGACGCGCGACGACCTCTCCTTCGCGGGATGGGCGATTCAGGCGCTTAAGGCCGGCAAAATGGCGGGTCTCCACCCAGAGGGATTGCAGACGGCCATCAACAAGGCGATTAACTGCCTAAAGAAGCGCAGCTACTCGAAGTCCAGCGGCTTTACCTACACGCCGACCCCAAACAACAACGGCGGCAACACGGGTCTCGCCGGCGTCGGAACGCTCGCCATGCAGCTCCTCGGCCGCGGCAGCGAGCAAGAGGCGTTGAACGCGCTCGAGGTCATGCGCGACTGGAAGCCCTCGTTTGACCCCGACCAGCTTTCGGCCAAGAAGCCAGGCGGCAGCCCACAGTACTACTGCTACTACGCGACGCAGTGCAAGTACCAGGCGGGCATGAAGGCGGGTGCGCTCAAGAACGACGAGGTGACGTGGCAGAACTGGAATGTCGCCATGAAGAAGCTCTATACGTCGTCCATCATCGACCTTCCCGAGAAGGTGCAGGACTACACTGGCAAGGAGCACAAGCAGGGCTACTTCGAGAACAAGGATGCGCACACGTCGCGTCCGTACATGGACACTTGCCTTGCGGCGCTCCAGCTTATGGTGTACTATCGCTACCTCCCGACTACCTCGGTCAAGGCCGGCGAAGATGATGCTGGGGCCGGCGGTGATGCGGCACAGGCGATAGACAAGTCCAAGGACGTCGCCGTTACGGTTGACATCTGAGATAGGGGTCAGGAGTCAGGGGTCAGTAGTTAGGGGTCAGTAGTTGGAGTTCAAAGTTGGAGTTGGAGAGTGGTGGGGGAAATGTTAGTTGAAGTCAGGGGTCAGTAGTGAGCTTTTCTGTTTTCCTGGCTACTAAGTACCTTAAGCCGAAGCGCTCGGTTGCGTCGGTCATCACCTGCGTATCGATTCTCGGCGTGATGCTTGGCGTCGCCGCCGTTATCATCGTCAGGAGCGTGATGACTGGCTTTGGCGACGAGTGGGAGAAGAAGATACTCAGCTTTAAGCCACATATCTCCATTCTTCCGGTGCGAGGCAACGTTGTTGCCAACGAGGGCAATATAGCGGCCGCGGTCCGTGCGCTTCCTGGCGTCACATGCGTTACGCCCGAGGTCGACACACGCATTCTCCTCTCGCATCGCGAGCGCGTGCTTGCACCTGTCCTCCTTGGCGTTGACGCCGACGATTTCACGGCGGCCTACAAGATCGGCTCGCCGCGCGCCGGCACTTTCGACCTTGAGGGCGACTCTATCGTGCTTGGCGTTCATGCGGCGCGCACTCTCGGTTGCTGGGTCGGAGACGAGGTGACGGTCTATTCCCCCAAGACGCTCGCCTCGCAGGACGAAGTGTTTCTCCCGATCAAGTGGAAGGTCGTCGGAATCTTCTCGTGCGGGCAGTACGACTACGATTCCGGTTACGCAGTCGCGTCGCTTGCGAACGTGCGCGACTTGATGGGGCTCGAGAAGGGCGTCTTCGCGATCCACGTCAAGACCGACTGCCCGACCGATCCCGCGAAGTTCCGCGCTCTCGTAGACACGGTCGTGGAAACTGCAAACTCCCCCACTCCCCCACTCGCCAACTCCTCCACTCATGTCCGCGCCCTCACCTGGCGCGAGGCCGACCGCGAGCTATTTGCCGCGCTTGCCGTCGAGAAGAACATGACGGCCGTTCTCCTTCTACTCATTTCTCTCGTCGCTCTCTTCTGCGTGATGAATACACTCCTCGTTCTCACCGTTCAGAAGACGCCTGAGATCGGTCTTTTGAAGGCGCTTGGTTTTTCGCGGCGCGAGATCATGGGTGTATTCATGACGCACGGTCTCGTCCAGTGCACGGCGGGAATCGTCCTCGGGCTTCTTGCGAGCTGGGGAGTCCTCTCGAATCTCCAGCGCATTGTCGAGTGGCTTGGCTCGATAGGTGTTCCCGTATTCCCCGAGTCGGTCTACGGCCTTGCAGAGATACCGCATCGCGTCATCTTCTCCGACATTCTCTGGGCTGTCGCGTTCGTCTATGCGTTCGGGCTTCTTGCATCGTTCATTCCAGCGTTGATCGCCTCGACCAAGGATCCCGTCAAGGCGTTGGAGTAGTGATATAATTAACGCAGAGGCGCGTAACCGCCGCGCAAGCGGGGCTCGCGATTCGTAGCGAGCCAAGCCGAGCGGAGCGAGTGCCGAGAGACGCAGAGAAAGTAAAAGATGATAGATTATAGATATTTGTTTGTGAGCATGACCCATCATTCATTGGGTTATGACAGAGGTTGTCATCCACAGCGAGATAGCTTCTTAAAGCTTTTAAAACACTCTGCGTTCTCTGCGACTCTGCGTTAAAAAATAACTTGCCAACTGGCGAATTTAGGATAAAAATGACAGTCTTGAGCACATTGGATGTGACGAAGAGATTCAAGATCCCGGGGCAGAAGCCCATCGAGGTCCTGAAGGGCGTGAGCTTTTCCGTCCGCGAGGGCGAGAAGGTCGCGATCGTCGGGCGCTCTGGTGCTGGCAAGTCGACTCTTCTTAACATCCTTGGCGGGCTCTTGAAGCCGACATCTGGAACGGTCTCGCGCCCGAAGAACTTCGGCTTTGTGTTTCAGTCATATCACCTGATGCCAGAGTTGACCGTTCTCGAAAACGTGCTTCTCCCGACGATGGCCCGCCGTGCCGCGGCACTTGCGACGCGGGCAGCGAGCGAGGCGCGTGCGCGCGATCTCATTGAGAAAGTCGGTCTTGGCAAACGGCTCGACCATCTTCCCGCAGAGCTTTCGGGCGGCGAACGCCAGCGCGTCGCACTTGCCCGCGCGCTCGTCACTGACCCTACGCTCGTCCTTGCCGACGAGCCGACCGGCAACCTTGACGCAATGACCGGCGCCGATATCCTTCGCATGCTCTCCGAGCTTTCCGGAGACGGCAAGACTTCGCTCGTGATGGTGACCCACTCGCCTGCGGCGGCTGCGGTTTGCGACCGCACGCTCTCGCTTGAGGACGGCGTTCTCGTTAGGAAGGAATAACGCCTTGTTTCCACGCGCTGAAGTTCTCATAGCCGAAGACGAACCGTCGGCCCGCAGGGGCTTTCGTGCACTTTTCGAAGGTGAGGGATACGCCGTTAGGACCGCGCGCGACGGCGAAGATGCGCTTGCCAAGTTCAAGGAGCATCGTCCCGACGTCGTTCTTCTCGACGTGATGATGCCGAAAATGAACGGCATCGCCGCCTGTACTGAGATACGCAAGTCCGATTCGCTCGTCCCTATACTCTTCTTTACGGCGATGCCGTCCGATGTTGGTGCGGTGCGTGCGCTCGGCCTCGGTGCGGACGACTACATCGACAAGGCGAAGTCACCCGAGGAACTGCTTGCTCGCGTCGCGGCTGTGCTGCGCCGCGCGTCTGCCGCGCGCCCGCGCGCCGATGTCCTCTTGCTCGGTGATGTAACCGTCGATTTTGCGACGATGATGGCGTCTGGCGACGGCATTTCAGAGGAACTTACGAAGTCGGAATCACTATTTCTCCGGTTTCTCGCCTCGGAGCGCGGCAGGTGCTTTTCGTTCGACGAGATCTTCGCGGCGTTGCGCGGCGAAGGGTATATTGGCGACGACAACGCAGTCCGCTGCATCACCAAGCGCCTCAAGGCGAAACTCGGCCGCGCGGGCGAACTCATCGTCAACTCCCGCGGCATCGGCTACAAGCTTGTAAAGTAGTGGTTTTTCAAATCCCGGTTCGCGCGGGTGCAACAGGATATTTATGCAAAGCCAATGCGATGGTAGGCGCTCGGCCCCTTGCGGCCCCTTCGGGGTTCGCGCGAAGGTCGCAGCAAATAGAAAGGCAACGAAACGCGCGAGAAATGCTAACGCGACCTTCAGGTTGCGGAGGCGACGCGCTGTCTCAGGCGGCGAGATTCGCCCTTAGACTATGGGGGCAGACTCCATAGTCACCCCATCAAAGATGCCATAAGATGCCAGAGGGGGTTGACAAAAGTCCGCCTGTGGGCGTATAATATGTGGCGTATGAAACGAATAGTCTATCATGGGTCGAAAGATAGAATCGTAAAGCCGCTGTTTGGCGCGGGGCGTCTCAACAACGACTACGGGCGTGGTTTCTACTGCACGGAGAGCGAGGATCTTGCGAAAGAATGGGCCGTTGCGAAAGATCATGATGGATGGGCTAATGTCTATTCGCTTAGAGATGACGGTTTGAATGTTCTCAACTTGAATTCGAATCAGTATTGCCTCCTGCACTGGCTCGCAGTTCTGCTGGAGAACCGCCAGTTTGAAACGGAGTATGGACTTCCTTCGGAGGCCAAGGCCTATCTGACAACGCGGTTTGCCGTTCCATACAAGGAGGCGGACGCCATCATCGGCTATAGAGCGGACGACAGCTACTTTACCTTTGCACAGGACTTCATATCGGGAGCGATTTCCTATTCGCAGCTTGCGTCCGCAATGCGCCTTGGGCATCTTGGAGACCAGTATGTGATAAAGAGCCGGCGGGCTTTCGGCCGTATTAGTCATGTCGAGTCTCGGCCTGCGTTGCGCGCTGACTGGCTCGAGCGCAAGAATGCCCGAGACCATGCCGCGCGACAGGAGTACCTGAGTGCATTGAGGCATCAGAGAGTTCCAGGAGATTTACGCATAGACCGTATAATAGACGAGGAGATCGGCCCTGATGACGAACGCCTACGATAGAGCGTATCTCTTGCATGCCCGGCAGTCGCTTGGGCGGATGCTTGACTTCTCTTGTCATTGCCTTGGCTATTCAGCAAGAGGGTTCTGGGATTTGTTTCTCGCCTCGGGCGTCGCCGCATCTTTCGGGGAAGGGGACGCTCATTTCATCGCCGGCATGAGCGGATATGAGCTGGCCTACGAGGTTCTGGAACGCTGCGGGGAGAAGTTTAGGCGCATCGTAGATCCGTCGCCACCGGACGGGAAGTCACAGGAATTCTGGGCTGGATGGGCCGTCGCCCATTATCAATGGTTCAGGGGTCTGTCATTTTCGCGCATAGATTCGTTTGCCCCGATAGACGACATAGTTGCGATGTACCATCCATACCACGAGATGGACATCTCGCAGTTTTGTGACGAGATGGACAGGCTCTACCGGCTGAAGTATCCCGAACGGAACTTGCAGCGAATTCGGCGCAGCGCCCATTTGAGCCAGCGCGAGCTTGCCGAGCGCGCCGGCGTGTCTGCGAGGACTATACAGGAACTCGAGCAGGGCCGCAAGGATATCAACCGTGCGGGCATAGACACTCTTATGCCGCTTGCTGCTGCACTTTCGGTCAGCGTAGAGTCGCTCGTGGAGCGAGTTGTCTAACCCATTGCACAGAACTCTGGGTGCCCCGCGGCACCCTTGTGACTATGGGGTCCATAGTCCCGACGACCACTTCCAACAGGAAGCGGTCTCAGCACATAAAAAATGCTGACTGAAGTTTGACAGGTATTAGGGGAAAATGGTAAAATTCCACTAATGTAACGAGAGGTATTCACCAAGAGGGACCGCTATGAGCACTAAATTGACAAAGAAAACGATTGTTGCGCTGGCATCAATGATGCTGGCGTGTTTTGTTTCATTCGCGGACGCGAACTCCTACTCCGTCCAGTACACCGTGAACGGCTACGCCGGCACGGAAGCGCTCACGAACTTCCCCGTGCTCGTGCGGCTTTCCGCCGGATCGCCGGTCGGGTTCGACTATGCCCACTGTGCACAGGGCGGATCCGACATCCGGTTCAAGGACGCGGACGGCAACCTGATTCCGCACGAAATCGACACGTGGACTACGAGCGGCGAATCGCTCGTCTGGGTCGGCGTTCCTGTAGTGACGAACGGAACGGTCTTCACGATGTATTACGGCGCGGATAATCCCGGAGCTGCATCTACGGATGATGTTTGGACGAACTACGTCGCCGTCGTCCACGGCGGCACCACGATCGCGAACGCCGTCGCGGACGGACCAGCCGCCACGGCGGGCTCGACGAACATCACGGCGAGCGCGGACGCCGGCAAGGTCGGCGGCGGCATCCGCAAGAA
>JAFYQC010000109.1 GCA_017547265.1 Kiritimatiellia bacterium
CGCCTTGTCCCAGCCGGTGAACTCCCAGCCTTCCTCCTCCGCTATGCTTGGCGCGACCGCGCCCTTGCCGCTTTCAACCAACTGCTCAAGATCGCCTCTCGCCGCTCCTTTCGCCGGATCAACGACGAATTTGACCGTGTAATATACAGGATCCGGATCTGGATCGGGCGACGGCGAGCCTGAACCCGGATCCCAGTCCGACAGGATTTTCTCGACAGCCGTCATGAACTGATCCTGTAGCGTAGCCGACGACTTCGCGCCGTATGCCGTCATTTTCCCGCTTCTGCCGGAGAATTTCGCGAGGACCTCCGCCCCTTTGGTGTTTTTCTTCCAATAGACGGCCATGTAGGGATAGAGGCCGGACGAGTTCTTCACGAATTTCTTGCAGTTGGCGCTGTCCTTCGTCTTTTCGTAGGAGAACACCATCACAAGGTTCATCCGCGCCTGCCACGCCTTGAAGTCGGCATTATTCAAGGCATGTTCCATCTTCTCGCATTGCGAGCAGCCTGGGTTTGCCCAGAACAAGATCATCGGGATGTTGTTGGCGTCGGCATAACTCTTGGATGCCGCAAAATTGCTGCACCACACGCCGCGTTCAACTTCTGCCTGTGAATGCATCGGATCATCTGCAAAGGACGCCGACACACCCAGTGCGACAGCCAGTGTAGCAAGAATGGACTTGATTTTCATTGTTTTGTCTCCTGTTGGTTGAGTTTTAGTAGCTGTTTTGCCGAAGTCTGCCGTTGATTGACTTGCGCAAGATATCCAAAATGACCGAACGCCAGCGACAGCCAGTTGGGGATATACTGTTCCACTCCAGCAAGAACCCTGACCCACGGCAGCCCTCTACGATAACCGTCGTCGCGATAGGACAGAAACTTTCCCGCCAGCCATAGCACATCGCTCGTATTCAGGAGCGCGGGCGGAACCGATGCCGGTCCGACCGAAGGCGAGAGGAACAGCAAACGTTTTGCCTTGCAGACGCGTGAAGCATCATCAGCATAGGCTTTCAGATAATCCGCCGCCGCACGGCCGGGAAGGATAAGGCATTCCACCTCCCGCGGGAGATCCGCCATATCATGGACATATCCCAGAGGAGGCATGTCCGCATTGTGGGCATACTGCCACAGAATATCGCGACCAGGGAAATCGTTCCAGCCACCAAGAACGGGGCAATCTTCCACAACCCAGACTTTCGGAGCCGCTCCATTAACTATTGCCGCCGCCCCACATGCCTTTACCGGAATCTGACGACCGCGATTCAACCAAACTCCGCACAAAGCGAATGCCGCGACAAGCAGAGAGGCGAACACTCCAGCCCCAATCACCGAAGCCTTCAGATTCTTCATGGCAAACAGGCTTCGGCCATGGCGCCATGCCGCCCAGACCATGCACCCGGCCGGAAGGTACCACAACGACAAATCCTTATAGACGGGATTGAAGAAGCCGGCAACGGCCAGCGACGACCATACCGCAAACGTCTGGCGATCTCCATCGCGCAAAGACCTTGCGGCCAAATGGAGCATCAGCGCCCAGAAAAACAAATATCCGAACCCGACGAACCACCCTAATTCCGCCATCGTCAGCAAATGCGTGCGAATGACACGCTTGTCGTCCATCACATACCAGTTGAGACACGCTTTGCGTCCCGGAACCTCGCCTCCGCGCCAGCCGAACGGTGCATCAGCAAACATCCGCGCGGAGGCCAAGCCAACCTTCACGCGCCGGCTGTTGCCTGCGTCCACATATGAAAACGTTCCGGCGATGCGCTTCCACTGACCTGCCGACATCAGAACGGCAACAGCAAGAACAATGCATGAGATTACGGTGATCAACCCACTGCGCGACAGCAATTTACGCCCGGACGGAGCCAACACAGCCAAGGAACCGACGGCCGTTGCAACAATCGCTCCGCGAGAACCAGAAAACGCCACAATCGCAATGCCGGCCAAAACACCTGTAACACCTACCACCTTACGCCACATGCCAGCACCAAAGCACAGCGCACCAAACAGCAACGCCAATTCAGCCCCTAAAAGACCGGCGGAATTTGGATTCGCGTACCATAGGCGAAAACGGCGCTCCGAATTCCAGCTGTCGCCCAAGGATCCTTTCGCAGTCTGCCGCGCACGTTTCTTGGGCCACAGATTCTCAAGCTTGTCCTCGAATTTAGGAGAACCCTTTGCATAGACGTAATCTACGCCATCCCTGGAATAGCCCAACAACTGCCCCTTATGGAACATACCCCCCGTTTGGCGCCCCTTGCCCCGATCCGGCAAGTCTGGCCAAATGCGGATGACCTGCTTGTCGTTTTCGATAAACCCAACCCACGGACGTGGACCCGTCAAAACATCAGGATTCTCTGAACTTCGCTCAAAGAAGACCGAAGCTCCTTTAGCTGGCTTGAACGAATAGCCGCGGCAGTTGACCGGCACCATACGTGTGCACGAGGGTGCATTCGTAGTTCCCGGCGCAAATGATGCGCCGGTGAACAATGCCGCAGCTATCAAACCGAGAATCACGGATTCAAATCACCTTTCTTGATTACAAGTGGAGCCGACCCTTTGGCGAAAAGCTCGGCACCGCAGGGATACTCAACCTTTAGCTTCTTGCGCTGAGCATCCAATGTTGTGCGCACAAGATCGCGCTTCGCCTCTATTATCAACGTTTCGCGTGCCTCGTCTGGCGTCTCAACATCATAGGAAATCGGCAATCTGAAGAAAATACGTGAGAATGTGTAGGTTTTTCTGTCTTCCGAACGCTCATCTATACGGATGATGGCGAGTCCGTTGTCAGATTCGATAGGCGGCGTGATCCCACCTACTTCCATCGTGGGAATCATGACGAGCAATTTAAGGTCATCCGCAATCTGATCAAGCGTAAAAGTGCCCCATTCGCTGCCGTCTTTGATATAGACATCTTCGCTGTAGTTTGTGGCAGCAACATCAAACGACATCTTGCCTTGGGCAATCTGCGACCAGACATTGGTCGCGCGCGCATAGATAAGCGCATTGGTTTTCGCGACAATCTCGTTGCCGCGCACTATTGATTTGATTCTGTCTGAAACCATCTTGTCCGAAATGTCAATCGAGCCGGCAGATATAATGGCATTTGTCACTGCAATATAGCGCGCATGCTCAAGAACGGATTGATCAACATACCACGAATTGCCGCCGAGCATGTACTTGAGGTCATCAACCGTGTGCCGCCTCTTGAGCTTCTTTGAATATACACCATATCTTTGAGAAAAATCACGGGTGCAATCCGCAAGCACATTGCTGGGGATGGATACGGAATTTTCTTCCGCATACGCCTTGACCGCCGCCGCGTTTATCAATCTGGGGATGGACTGATAGCAGTCCTGCACAAACGATTTGCGCTCACGCCGCCCGATACGCGTAGTGCGCGACTTGTTCATCTGCAGCGTCATATGCGCCCTGGCACTTCGAAGGATATGCGCCTTTGTGATATCCGTGCCATTTATGCGCATTACCACAGATGTAGGAGGAAGTTCCTGAAACAACGGAACAGGGGCGGGCGAAGAATATCCCGCGTTCAAACAAATAAACCACGCTATAAGAAAAAGCTTCCTCACTGCCCCGTCTCAATGTAAAATGGAGGGGGACGGTTACCCGTTTCCCCCCCATCCACACATCTTTATGTGTATCGAACTCCGATAATCACTCCTCAATGACGACATCGGTGCCCTCAATGTCAAGCGGAGCGCCCTTGAGCGAAGCAACGGCATCGGAGCCATCGCCGCCATTGGCGACATTCGCTATGACCTTCTTGGCAAGAGCCGTATCATAGGAGATCTTGATCGTGCCGTATGCAGCCGTGTACTCAAGCTGCTTGTCATCGCAGCAGCCCTCGTACGCGATCGGGTCGCACTCGACGCAATTGTTGTTGTAATCGGCCGGGACGAGCTTGCCGGCGATTCCGCCGGTAAGGCTCTTCACGTACGCAGCGCACTCACCGCAGTTTCCGTTCTTGGCGACAACAGTACCGAACGCACCATAGGCGAGCTCGCCAAAATCGTCACCATTGATCGCGCCGTACGCCTCGACCTTCTTGCTGTTCTTGGCCTTGCCGATAAAGCCGACGCCAATCGCGAAATCAGCGTCAATCGCGCCGTTTTCATCCCAGAGTGCAACGGTCTGGCCCTCAAAGTCCATCGTGCACACATCACAGCTGTCCAGAGGCATCCAGATGGCGCCGTTGATCTTCTTCGTACCCTGCTCGCGCCAGTAGGTGCAAGACGAGGTGCAATCAGACCTGTTGGCCTTCGTGCTGGATTTGAGCTTGGTCGTCTTGAGCGAAATCGCGATCTTGTGAGCCGTCGCTCCGCCCTCCACCAAGTCTACAGTACCGCATTCATCCTTGACCCTCATCGTTACGCAAGTATTTGCGTAAGAGCCGATAGCCATAGCCGCGACACTAGCCGCAATCATGAGCTTCTTCATTTTTTCGTTTCTCTCCTTTTGGCCTTATTCTCTTAAATCAGTGGATTCCCACTTCATCAAGAACCAGGGTACCACCCGGCTGATCCATTTATTCCGGCGGTATCTTGCCGACTCACTTTGTTGTACCCGCGTGAACACGGTCGACACACATGTCATGCCATTCAGCAAGCATCGATGGTTTGAGTTTCGCATCTCCACCAACTGGCTTCCAAATGCCCACGCAGGTCAACTTTCATTGAGCCCGGTTTATCCTAGGCCCGGACACAATGTCCGAAACCCACCTGAACACTTGAAAACAGCGGGTATTATCGCACATCCCGCCTTTGAGGTCAAGTGGGGCAAGAAAAAATAATGAAAATATTTTTATAACCATTAAACCCAGCATTAACAGGATTTTTTGAGCTAAATGTTTCTACATGGAAACATTTTTAAACGCAAATCACCTGCATTCCCGCCTTTTCAGACGTCAAACAGGCAATCGAGATGACATTGTGCAGACTACCTAAAGCCGGACCGATCCACTTCGTTCTTATATATGGCGGTTCACGCATCACACAGAATTGGGAGCGAATTTCAAATTATTCAGAAGCTACGACCTTGGCACCAAGGGCTGTCAATCTCTTGGCAAGGGCTTTGTCGGCGGTCTCCACGGTAATGCGGGAGGTATCGAGGCCAAGGAGTTTGGCGGCATGTACATAGTCAAGTATTAGCCGGTCGGCCCTGTACGGACCTGTTCCTCCAGTATAGGTCACACGATACGGACCATTCCGATAGGAGTTCTCTTCAGGGCCGTCAAAGACAATCCAGACGAGAGTTGGTTGTTGATCGGTAGTCACCGATAAATGAC
>JAFYQC010000110.1 GCA_017547265.1 Kiritimatiellia bacterium
GTCGGCGCGCGATGTCGCTTTTGTGCTTCTCGTCGTCTTCGACGCGCTGATCGCCGCTTTCTCGCTCGCAAAGGCCGTAGCCAGCAGCGATTCCGTCCGTAGACGCAGCATAATGGTGCTTCTCTCCTGCGTTACGATGGGTGTCGCCATCGTGTTGCAGGTTGTTTGGCCGCTGACGCCGTTTACCGCGCTCGGATGTCTTATTGTCAACTGCTTCTTCCAGGTCTTCGTCATCCAGGACGAACAGGCGGAGAAGCATGCGGCCGAACTCGAAAAGGCACTTGAGCGCGCCCGCGCGGCCGAGAAGGCGAGAAGCATGTTTTTCAGCATCGTGAGCCACGACATCAGGACGCCCCTTAACGCGATCCTCGGCTATTCCGAGCTGCTGCAGAAGGATGCCACGAGCCAGGCCGAGAGGGATGCGGCGCTGAAGTCTATCAGCACAAGCGGCACGACGCTTTTGCAGCTCGTGAACGACGTGCTCGACCTTGCGAAGATGGACGCGGGCAAGATGACGCTCCAGCCGGAGCCGGTGCTGTTGAACCAGTTGACGGACGAGGTGTTCTCTTCGTTCTGGAGGTCTGCGGACGAAAAGGGCATCAAGCTCGTAAACCGGACGGAAGGCGTGCCGACAGTAATGATAGACGGGCATCGTTTCCGTCAGATTCTCTTTAACTTGATCGGGAACGCCGTCAAGTTCACCCATGAGGGGTCTGTGACGGTCTCTGCGTCGTATGCGGGAGAGACCCTCGACGTTTCCGTGTCCGACACGGGCTGCGGCATTGCGGCCGACATGCTGACGCGCATCCTCGATCCGTTCGTCCAGGTGCAGGATCCAACCCATGCGGCCGACAGGGCCGGAGGGACGGGCCTTGGGCTTTCAATCTGCAGGCGTCTTGTCGAGGCGATGGGCGGCGAGCTCTACGTTGAAAGCGAACTTGGGAAGGGCTCTACGTTTAGGGCTCGCATCCCAGGCGTATCTGTTGCGGAAGAGGGGAATGGGGAACGTATCCCCCGAGCGAAGCGAGCCGCGCAAGCGGTCGCTAGAGGGGTGGGAACGGGGAGAGGATGTAAACTTCCACTCTCCAACTCAAAACTCCAACTACAACTCTCCAACTCCAACTCAAAACTCCAACTCTTCCCTCCCCCGCCATGTCCTTGTTGTTGACGACTCTCCTGTCAACCGCAAGGTCCTGTCGGCTTTTCTCAAGAAAGCGGGCATCGTATCCATCGACGTGGCTGGCGATGGCGTTGAGGCGCTCGCGAAGCTTGACTCGTCCGCGAAGGCGGGCAATCCGTACGATTTCGTGTTTTCCGACTTCTGGATGCCCAACATGAACGGTCTCGAGTTCATCGAGAAGCTTCGCGCCGATTCGCGCTTCAGCAAGCTTCCCGCCTTTGCCGTTACGGCAGACACGGAGTACCACAAAGACTCCAGGTTCCGACTCTTCAACGACGTTCTCCTCAAGCCATTGACCTATGGTAAGCTGATAAAGGTGTTTAGAAAGTGATTACAAGGCGATGCAAGACTACATATATTCTGTAATCGCCTCCTTGGCGATAGTGATCCATCTGATCATAAACTTCAACATGCTCCCTGGGCGAAGGGGGTACGGCACCTCGTATGGCAAGCACTACCGTGGCTTTCTGGCTGGCATATTTGCCTACTATGTAGTAGACGTAGGCTGGGGCGTCTTCGCGGGGCTGGGATGGACGCGTGTCCTTTACATCGACACGACGCTGTACTATATCGCAATAGGCGGAACCGTCGTCATGTGGAGCCGTTATGTCGTCGCGTATCTCGAACTCGACAAATGGCTTGCGCGTCCTCTGCTCGGGTTTGGGTATGCGCTCCTCGGACTTTATGTCGTGCTGCTTGCGGCCAACGTGTTCACCGACTGCGTCTTCCACTTCGACGAGCAGGGCAGGTATGTTGCCGGCGGAGTACGCATGCTCATATTCTATCCCCTTGCCGCCATCTACGTCCTTACGGGGCTTTTCTTGTTCGTGAGGACTCTACGCAGTCGGGATTCGGCACGTAGACGGAACATGGTCGCGTTCCTGTTTTGCCTCACCATGGCGGTTGCCATCGTCCTACAGATTGTCTGGCCGCTCTGGCCTTTCTACGCGCTCGGATGCCTTTTGGGCAACTGTGTCTTCCACGTCTTCGTCATCGAGGACGAGCGCGACGAGCTGCGTCGCGCAGTAATCGAGCGCGAGCAGGCGGCGAAGCATGCGGCAGAGCTTGAACAGGCGCTTGAGCGCGCCCGTGCGGCCGAGAAGGCGAGAAGCATGTTCTTCAGCATCGTTAGCCACGACATAAGGACGCCCCTCAATGCGATTCTCGGATATTCCGAGCTTCTTCAGTTCGGCATAGATAGCGAAGCCGAGAGAGACGAGGCAATCAAGTCCATCCGCGCCAGCGGCACGACGCTTCTGCAGCTCGTGAACGACGTGCTCGACCTTGCGAAGATGGACGCAGGGGAACTGGCGCTGCAGCCGGAACCAGTGCATCTCTCGCAGCTGACGGACGAGGTTTTCTCGTCTTTCAGGATGGCGGCGGCGGAGAAGGGGCTAGAGCTCGTAAACCGGACAGGTGGCGTGCCTATGGTCCTGTTGGACGGACATCGATTCCGGCAGATACTCTTCAATTTGGTAGGGAACGCCGTGAAGTTTACAGAGAGAGGTTCCGTGACTGTCACAGCGTCGAGCGTTGGGACAGGTATCGTTGTTTCCGTATCCGATACTGGATGTGGAATTGCCCCAGACCTGTTGACGCGCATCTTCGATCCGTTTGTCCAGGCCCAGGATCCAAGCCACTCGGCCGATCGTGCCGGAGGAACGGGGCTTGGACTTTCCATTTGCAGGCGTCTTGTCGAGGCGATGGGCGGAGAACTTGAAGTGGAAAGCGAGCTTGGGAAGGGCACGACGTTCAGGGCGCGGCTTCCTGGTGTTGCCGCCGTTGGGGAGAAGCCGGCCGCCGAGCCGAAGCAGGAGGTCGTTCCAAAGGAGTTGCCGAAGCGCGTCTTGGTCGTCGACGACTCTCCTATCAACCGCGAGGTCCTCGCGTCCCTTCTTGCGCATGCTGGTGTCGCTTCGATAGACCAGGCGTGTGATGGCGGGGAGGCGCTTGCAAAGCTTGTCTTGGCCGCGAAAGCTGGAAATCCGTACGATTTCGTCTTTTCCGACCTTTGGATGCCAAACATGAACGGCATCGAACTGATCGAGAAGCTCCGCGACGATCCCCACTTTCTCCGTCTTCCGGTCTATGCGGTAACGGCCGATGCGGAGTTCCAGCGCGACGTCAGGAACCGGCTCTTCTCTGGAATACTTCTTAAGCCGCTGACCTATGATAAGCTCGTGGAGGCGTTTACAACCGCAATGCGAGGAAAACGATGAACGGCGAAAACACCAGCGCAAAGTTCGGAATCGGGCGGCACTTGTCGATGCTTTCGGCGTGGGGGCTCTCCTTCGGACTTGCCGTTGGTTGGGGCGCGTTTGTGATGCCTGGCGCGGAGTTCCTGCCGTCTGCGGGCCCGCTCGGAACGGTCGTCGGCATAGTTGTCGGTGCGCTTGCGATGGCGATCATCGGCTGGAACTACAATCGCATGGTCACGGCGCTTCCTGGCCCTGGCGGAGCCTACGCATACGCGCAAAAGGCCTTTGGCTCGGACTACGGCTACCTCGCCGCCTGGTCGCTGACGCTCGCCTATATGGCAATCCTGTGGGCAAACGCGACTGCGCTCGTCTTGCTCGTCCGATATATGTTCGGCGACGTTCTCCAGTTCGGCTGGCACGATACGCTCGCGGGCTTCGACATCTATCTTGGTGAGGTTCTCCTTTCCGTCGCCGTAATGATTGTGGCAGGCGGCGTTTGCCTCTGGCGCAAGCGCCTTGCGGGGCGCATTCAGGCTGCTCTCGCGGTGCTTATGCTCTTGGGCGTCGGGACTTGTTTCTTCTTCGCCTTTTCGCGCCACGAAGGAGGGCTGCCTACTATGGCGCCTGCGGTTGCGCCAAACGGCGCAAAGCCGTTTTCTCAGGTTCTCCGCATCCTTGCGATGATGCCATGGGCGTTCGTTGGCTTTGAGGCGGTCTCCCATTCCTCGGCGGAGTTCGGCTTTTCCGTGAAGAAGCTGTGGCGCGTCCTTGTGGCGGCGATTGCCGCGTCTGTAGCAATGTACGCCATGCTTGCGGTTCTTCCCGTCCTTTCGCATCCCGGCGACTTCGCCACGTGGACCGACTACCTTACGGGAAGCCGCGGCCTTGCGGGGCTCGATTCGATGCCGACTTTCGCCGCCGTGCGCACGGCGATGGGGCATGGCGGCGTCGTGATTCTCGGCTGTACTATGTTCGCGGCTATTTTCACCGGCATCGTCGGCGCGGTAGTGGCGATGAGCCGGCTCATCTACGCGCTTTCAGTTGACGAGGTGTTCCCGCGCTGGCAATGGCTCGGAAAACTCGACGGGAACGGTTCTCCGAGGAATGCGATCCTCCTTGTCGTCGGAGTCTCGCTTGTGATCCCGTTTTTCGGGCGTACCGTGATCGGCTGGCCGGTGGAGGTTTCAAGTATCGGCGCGGCGGTCGCATATTGCGTGACCTCTGCATCGGCTTTCAGGTTGGCGAAGAAGGCCGGTGACTCAATTACCTGCGCCACGGGGCTCGTGGGTGTCGTGATGTCGATCATCTTCTGCCTTCTCCTTCTCGTGCCGAATTACATTTCAGGAAACGCGCTTTCGGCGGAATCGTATCTCGTCCTGGCGCTCTGGTGTATCGTCGGCTTTGCGCTCTACTGGCACGCCTTCAAGAACGACACGCATCAGCGATTCGGGCGCTCACCGGTCGTGTGGACTGGTATCGTCATCCTCATCTTCTTCTCGTCGCTCATGTGGGTGCGACTCGCGACGCAGCGGGCGACAGGCCGCACGGTCGACTCGATAGTCGATTATTCGGCACGTCACTGCGAAAAGTACCATGGCACCTCCAACGCCCACGCCCTCCACGACGAGGAAGGTTACGTCAACGGGCTTATGGACGTCCTTAACGCCGACAGGCAGGGCTACGACATTGTGCAGATGGCGCTTTTGGTGTTTTCGCTTGTCATCATGTTCAGTCTCTACGCCACACAGCGGCGCCGCGAGGAGATGCTCGAAGTCGCGCAGGCGAAGGCCGAGGCCAGGGATCGCGCGAAGAGTGCGTTCCTCTCCAGCATCAGCCACGACATCCGAACGCCGATGAACGCCATAATCGGCTACATCGAACTCGCCAAGCGGCAGGGCGTGCCGGAGGCCACTCTCCGCGAATACATGTCGAAAATGGAGTCGTCGAGCCACCACCTGCTGGCGCTCATCACCGACGTCCTCGAGATGAGCCGAATTGAGTCTGGCAAGATCGAACTTGAGCCGGTGCCCGTTGACCTTGCCGCCGTCTTCGACGAGCTCGCCGACCTCTTCGCCGCGCAGATGTCCGAGAAGAACCTTGATTTCCGCATCGATGTCGCGCGCGTTTCGCATCCCCGCGTCATGTGCGACAGAAGCCGTCTGAACCGAATCCTCCTCAATCTTGTCGGCAATGCATGGAAGTTTACGCCCGCCGGAGGGCGCATTTCCGTCACGCTCATCGAGAACCCCTCCACGAAAGACGGCGAGGGCTTCTACGAACTCAGGGTGAAGGACAATGGACTCGGCATGAGCCGAGACTTCCTGGCGCGCGTCTTCGACCCATTCGAGCGCGAACGCACTTCCTCCGTGGACGGTGCCGAGGGGACGGGTCTCGGCATGCCGATTACGTAACGCATCGTCGATCTGATGAAGGGAACGATCGAAGTCGAATCCGAACAGGGGAAAGGCGCCGAGTTCATAATTCGCCTTGCACTTCCCTTTGCGCCAGAGCTGACTTCTGAGGACGAGAGGGCGAAGAGACCGGCTTGCGCGTCTGATGCCGAGCCTCTCGACTTTTCGAAGATGCGCGTTCTCCTCGTGGAAGACAACGAGATCAATCGCGAGATCGCCTTTACCGTCCTTTCTCATGCGGGCTTTGCCGTCGATCAGGCGGAGAACGGTCAGGTTGCCGTTGAGAAGGTCTTGCGCGGCGGTCCCGATTTCTACGACGCAATCTTGATGGACGTGCATATGCCGGTCATGGACGGCTGTTCCGCAGCGCGGGCGATTCGCGCGTTGTCGATTCCCGGCATGAGGCGAATCCCTATCGTCGCCTTGTCGGCAAACGCCTTCGAGACGGACGTAAAGGAAGCGCTCGACGCTGGAATGGACGCCCATATAGCGAAGCCCATACGAGTACCGATACTGATGAAGACGCTAGAAGGGCTTTTGCGCGAGCGTATTGCGTCGGGAGGGTCGCGCCATGCCTCGTCCACGCGAGGCGGCGACCTCCTTTCTTCGCTTGCCAAGACCGGGTGCGACGTCGAGACGACCTTGCGCGACACGTATATGGGCGACAAGCCGTTCTACGAGAGGATGCTTGCGAAGCTGCCGAGCAGCGCGGCGATTGTGCAGATGCGGAAGGCACTTGACGCAAGGGATTCTGCGGCGCTCTTTTCGTCATCACACAATCTTAAAGGACTTTATGCCTCGCTTGGGCTTACCCCTTTGCACGCGCTTTGCAGCGAGATCGTGGAAATAGCCCGACTTGGCGGTCTTGACGGCGTGGCCGACCGTCTCGCCAGGCTGGAAGGGCTTCACGGCGAAGTCGTGGCGATGATCATCGGACATTCTGGAAACTTTAAACAGGAAAACGGGGAGGACAAGCTATGAAGGGATTCGAAGGCTACAGGGTGTTGCTTGCGGACGACGAGGAAATAGACCTTGAGATTGTCGCGAACATCGTCAATGACCTTGGTGCGGAATGTATCAAGGTCAGGGACGGGGAGGAAATGCTAAAGATCCTGAACGGTCCGGAAGGCAGCAAGATAGACCTCGTCCTGACCGACATCAACATGCCCGGGAAAAGCGGCATAGACGCCTGTTCCGAGTTCAGGGCATCGTCGCACCCTAAGGCGAGGACGCTACCCATAATCGGAATCTCGGCCGACACCGACCACATGCTTTTCGACAAGGCGATTTCCGCCGGAATGAACAGCATGACGACGAAGCCGCTTACGAGGGAGACACTTCTCTCACATTTCCACATCACGCTGAAGGACAACCGGGCGAACGCCGTGTTCAGCGAGCGCATCCAGCAGGCGCTGGCGAAGAGCTTGTTCTTCTCGTCTGTCAGCCACGACATACGGACCCCGCTTAACGCCATCATCGGCTTTTCGGAAATGCTCAAGCAGGGTTTCGAGACAAAGGCCGAATACGACCTTGCCGTAAATTCGATCCTCGTGAGCAGCAAGATGCTCCTCCAGCTCGTTAACGACATTCTCGACCTCTCGAAGCTTGAGTCGGGCAAGATGAATATCGAGACGGAGCCAACCGATGTCGCGCGTCTTGTCAGGGAGATTGCGGCGTCGTTTGGCGCGACCCACCAGAAGCCGGGGTTGGAAATCCTCTGCCGCGCAGGCGGGACGCCAAGCCTGATGATCGATCCCCATCGCCTAAGGCAGATTGTCTTCAATTTCGTCGGCAATGCCATCAAGTTTACGAAGCGCGGCTTTATCGAAATCAGGACGTCCTTTACGCCTGACGCTGGCGGCAAGACGGGAGTGTTCCGCCTTGAGGTCGAAGACACTGGGTGCGGGATCAGCGAAGCGGACATGAAGAAGCTCGCGCGACCGTTTGTCCAGGTCGGGATCGCTTCTGGACAGCGCGGAGGAACAGGTCTCGGACTCCACATTTGCCGCATGCTTGCGAGGGCAATGGGCGGCGAGATGGAGATGAAGTCCGTCCTCGGGAAAGGTGCGACGTTTTCGATAGTCGTTCCGAGGGTGAGGGTAGTGGGGAGTGAAGTTGGAGAGAATAGTTGGAGTTCGAGAAAGGACGAGAAGCACCATTCTCCAACTCAAGACTCCAACTCCAACTTTCTCCGCATTCTCGTCGTCGACGACACCAAGATGAACCAGATTGTCCTCAAGGCGATGTTTGGCCGGCTTGGAGTCAAGGATATTGCCTTTGCCGACAACGGACGCGAGGCGTTAGAGGTACTGACGGCTCCAGATGCGCCCAAGTTTGACTTTGTCCTGACAGACGCGTGGATGCCGGAGATGACGGGCATGGAACTTGTATCGTCTATTCGCGCTAATGCCGCTCTTGCGCGTCTCCGTGTCTATCTCTTTACTGCAGAAGTGGAGATGAAGGACACATACGCCGAGAAGGGATTTGACGGCATACTGCTGAAGCCCGCAAACCTCGATGCGCTAAAAAAGCTCCTGCCGTGAAATAAAGCATTCTAATATCTGGGACACGCGTCCCTATTCCGCGCAGTATGTGGCGGGGGAGATTGATCTTGACGTGTTCGGAAAGGTCGAGGCGTCGGTTTGGACTTAGTCCGCAATGTCTGACAAGGGAACGTCCGCCAATATGGGCCGCTATGCCTACGCAGAGGCCGACTACCTTCACAGCCATCCTGAATGGCGCAAGCGGAAGTGATGGTAATGGGTTAGTGGGCGAACGGCAACGCGGCGCAGCCCACTAACCCATTACGAAAAATATTGCAAGCTGATTGAAGTTTTCGGAATATGGTATAATACGTATCGTACATTTCAACAAGCATGGCGAGCATAACATCCAGTTTCACCTATCATGGTGGTACAAGATTTAAGGAGGAGCCAAACATGAAAACACCGATGACAAAGCGTATGCTCGCCGCAGTCGCGACAACTCTGCTCTTCATGGCGCAAAGCGCGCGGGGAACTACAGCGTATGTGTCAACATACGAAGAGTTGTCGGCTGCTATTGAAAACGCTTCGGTGGATAACATCATCGTGACGGCGAGCATCGATGTGCCATGCGAAACTTCAGGAAATGCTGGAAGTACGGATGTGACTGGTGCCTCTACTGCCCAACTCATCATCAAACGCTCGCTGACCTTACAAAGCCAAGCAGGTTCGAAATATATCATCAAACGTGTTGTCGCTTCTGGGGCAACCTCTTCCGCTCTCAAGTCGCTTATTGCTATTCGAGGTAATGGCAAGGGTGATAGCGGGACGGCCAATCTGACAGAAAACACCGTGAACGTGTCGTTCAAGAATATCATCATTGATGGAGGAGCAAACTGGGGGTCGGCGAGTGTCGATGGCCGACGCACGGCTGCTGCCGATGCATACGGTTGTTCCGGTCGTGCGACGATAGATGTTTATCTGGGAGCCACACTCAATCTGGAGGATGGCGTAGAAGTCAGAAACGGCTTTACGACAAAATCGGACAATTCCCTTTTGAATGATTCGGGAACATCGGCGTGTTTTGGAGGTGCCGTTCGCGTAGATTACCACAACAACACTGGTGGCGGAACCATAAACGTCAAAGCCGGAGCGACCATACACGATTGTACTGCACGAGGTGGTTATGGCGGAGCACTGGGTGCTTATAACTACGCTCGTTTGAATCTATACGGAGGAACGATTTACAACTGTTCGGCTAATCATGGCGGAGCGATAACCTGTACGTATCGAAGTTCTGCTGGTTACGGTGATGCGACAGCCGGAACCATTCGTATGTATGGTGGAACGATTTCAAATTGTTGCGCTGAAAATGGTGGTGCATTATGTACGCATGGCCTAGTGGAAGATTATGTACTAGGAGGAGCAATTACCTCTTGCCGCGCAACTTATGGTGGTGCCATATACCAGGATTTCAATACGACGGTGATTCATATTGTAGATTACGATTCTGGCAAACTGACCATTAGTGACTGTGTCAATACTTATGAAACTCCCACGTCGAATACAGACGGCTATAATTATGTTTACCTAAGTAGCGGTTCGATCAGTGTAACGCCAGTCTATCAAGTTACGTTTCGGGACAATAACGCCAACTTTGCCGTATTGTCCGTCGTACAAGGGACCTCGTTAGGTGAAGCCTTCCCTGCTTCACCTGTCAATGCCAACCACCGCTTTCTGGGCTGGTATAAGGACGACATACAGTTCACAAGTTCAACTGCTATTACCGAGAATACTATCGTAACCGCAAAATGGATATTTTGGGATGAGGTCAACGCCTATGTCGGCAAAGTCATCGGCGCAGACGGCAAGATGTACAAGACAGTCGCGGCGGCTCAAAACGCCGGAACCACCGCTTCGGGCGTAATCGCCTACTGGGGTTCGGCGGGTTCGGTGGAATCAGGCAACAGCACCTACAGAGGCATGGCTATTGCTTTAGAAGACGCGATCTTAACTTGGGGGTCTTACCCAACCCACATGGAATACTGTACCAGTGTAAGTCATCAATGCAGTAGCGCAACACCATATTGCAATTCTGCTGGAGATGCAGTGAACGCTAAAAACGGCATTGCCGCCACTCAAAGCGCACTAGCCAACAATGGCGAAGGTCATTGGCACAATGCGGCTGGTAACGGCTCCGGTGTCGCCCTTCCATCCGGAGCCAGCCCGTGGGCGATACCCAGCATGGGACAGTGGAACTTGATGGCGCAGGGACTTACGGGGAATAGTTCCAACTTAAGCGACACCGATAATCCCGACTATCACTATAACAATCTCAGTACTAAAATTAATGCCGCAGGAGGGACTCATTTGGAATGGCTATTTTATTGGAGCTCTACGGAACAGGATGCAAGCAATGCATGGTGCTTCTCCATCGGAGGATTAGATGGCGGCAGAAACGGTAGCAAAATTTTTCCCATTGCCAAGAATCATAATGATGAATATATGCACGTCCGAATGTTTTTCGCATTTGCGGACGCGACGGATGCTGTTTACACAATCTCCTACAACGCCAACGGCGGCATCGGCGCACCTTCGGCGCAGACCAAGGACGGCGGTATAGATTTGTCCTTGAGCGGCATTGTGCCTACACGCGCTGGCTACGTTTTCAAGGGTTGGAACACCGCCGCCGACGGCAGCGGAACGAGTTATGCAAGCGGCGCGACATTCACGGATAACGCCGACACGACACTTTATGCCCAGTGGGGCGGATATGGTGGGGTGCGATTGCTGATTGTTGATCGAGTTGGCGGTTTTGGGCGGGCAGGCTCGTCCCACCACTCCGCCGCCGGACGGAGCGCGGGAGTGTCGGCCCCTTGTGATACGTTCGATGTGATACGGTCATTTCGTTTTTAAGCAGCAGCGAAACGCGCACCCCTTAGTCATCCGCCTCGCGAGGCGCGGATTTTTGATATAATATGACCTTTATGGATGAAAAAAGGGTGGCTATAGTTGATGGGACGGCATGTTTCAGGTAATTCCCCGGAACTGGACCGGCTCGTTGATGACGCTTGCGCCGAAATGGGGCGCGAGATAGCCGCGCTTCGCATTCCTCGACTCGCTGGAGTTGTCCTTGGCGGCGGCTATGGCCGTGGCGAGGGAGGGGTGAGGGAGAAGTTGGAGGCCAGAGTTGGAGTGGGAGAAACGATAGACAAATTCCATTCTCCAACTCCAACTCAGAACTCCAACTCAGAACTCCAACTCAAAACTCCAACTCCAACTCTCTCAAATGATTTGGACTTTTTTGCGATTACAGAGGATGGTGTGCCGGAGGCAGAGACGATTGCAGCCATCGGCGAGGCATTGAAGCCAGTTTCTGAGAAGTGGACGAAGAAACTTGGAGTAGACGTAGATTTTGCGGTTAAGATCCCCTGGCGGCTAAAGCACGATGAAGAGCGGATCATGGTGCAGGAGCTTGTGCGCGGCTATTTCGACGTTGCGGGGAAGAAGGGTGAAGAGCTTTTCTCTGGCATAGCAAAGATCGATGCGGCGAAGCTGCCGTGGATGGAGGCCGCACGGCTGATGATGAACCGAGGGATGGGATTGCTTTTTGCGATGGCCGAAAACAAGAAAAGTTGGAGTTCAAAGTTGGAGTTGGAGAAAGGAACGGTTCCACTCTCGAACTCCAACTCGAAACTCGAACTCGTCAGGAATCGGGATTTTGTCAATCGCAATATCAACAAGTGCATTCTTGGCGTGGGAGATGCCTTTCTCGTTTCCCGCGGCCTCTACAATTGGCGCGTCGAGGATCGTGCGACGGCACTCGCCGCACAGGGCGACGATGGACTTTACGCCCGTGCGGTCGGGTGGAAGTTCCGTCCGACCGAAGGGCCCGTGTGCGACCTGGAGACGGCGCGTGAAACGTGGATGGACGGGTACCTGGAGGTGATTGCAGCCGTCGGCGATGGAGACTACGGCCGTACGCTTCGCAATGCCGCGCGGTGGTTGGTGCGGCGACGTTCCATTGGCGAGATTCGCACTTTCGCGCAGAATCCAGTAGTCAGGATCCTTGAGTCCGTCAAGCGGCATGTCCGCGACCGGACAGCTCCCGACGACTCTCTTATGCGCGACTGGGAGATATTCAACTAAATCAACAATAGAAAGGACATATGTAAAAATGGGCTGGAACATTACAAAGCAGGACAAGTTGCTTAAGGTCGAGGTCGATGGTCGGCTTGTCGCGGCCGTTGCTCCGGAACTTCGGGAGGAGATCCTTTCGCAGATGGAAGACGGCACAAACGTGCTTTTCGACCTGAGCGGGATGGTTCACATTGATTCGAGTGGGCTCGGGGTTCTCGTGCAGATTCTCCAGAAGGCGAAGGCAGGCGGCGGAAAGGTCGTTCTCGCGGCTCTCCAGTCTGGACCTAAGATCGTCTTTGACATCACCAAGGTAAGCCGCGTTTTTGAGATCGTCCCGACTGCGGAAGACGCAAAGTTTTGAGATTAGGTAAAGTGTAAAGCGTAAAATGTAAAGAGAAAGAGGAGTATGAGAAAAGCACAACTGGCTTTTGCAATAAGTTTACACTTTGCGTTTTGCTTTTTACACTCGCTTTCGGCGAACGCCGAGACCGTCAAGGTCGCGGACTGCGAGCGCGACGCGAAGCTCGACTTCTGGGCCGCCGCAGACAACGAGTTCTGCCTTACGGTGATGGACGACGTCTTCAAGTCGGCTGGCATCGAGACGGAGCGGGTTCCCTTCGGCGACGACCATCTTCTCGACGTCTCTAAGCCGGACGTGATCTGCTCTGCATTCCGCACAGAGAAGCTTCTTCGCGACTTCGACTTCCCGCAGCAGCCGCTTGGCCGCATGCACTTTGCGCTTTACGCTACGCCGTCGCGCGCGATGGAGCTCATGTCCACGAAGATAACGGAGTGGCCGCGAATGAGGATTGGCTACTCTCCTGTCTCGCAGGGCCAGATATCGAACGACGACCGCGTAAAGTACTTCGAGCATGCGCGACTCACGCCGACCTACGTCGAGATACCGACGAGCGTAGGTGCAGTGCAGGCCCTGCACAACGGAGAGATCGACGCGCTCTTTCTATACACGCCTTTCGGCAAGCGCCCCGAGGGCGTCGTCGAAGTCGTGCCGATCGGCTCGCGCAACGTGTACTTCGCCGTCAGCAAGCGGAAGCCGGAGCTTCTGAAGAAACTGTCGAAGGCCTACCGCGAGTGCTATATCGAACACATCGACAAGTACGACGAGTGGCGCGAGAAGTTCCTCGGCGTCTCAAGGCCGCAGAAGCGCGTCCGGGTCGCGGCATACAGCCGCGGCGACCTCTTCGAGGTGACGCCCGACGGGGGGAGGTCGGGGGCGATGGAGGTGTGGCTCAAGTCCATAGTGGGGCACTCACACTGGAACGTGGACTACGTCTACGGCGACTATGACGAATCGCTTGCCGACGTGATGAGCGGACGGCTCGACATCGTTGGCGGCATCGGCTTCACGGCGCAGCGGCGCGACAAGTTCCGCTATCCGCACACTCCCATGGGGATGCTCCGCGTTTATCTCTGGGCGCATCCTGACAGCGCCTACAAGCCGGGCGAGCCAGAGACCTGGCACGGCATGAAGGTTGGGCTTCTCGCGAGCACCATAAGCGCCCAGCGCGCAAGGCGCCAGTTCGACGGCGACGATTCCATTTCCTGCGTCGAGTTTTCGTCCGACCGCGCCATGCTGAAGGCATACTTCAACGGTGAGGTCGACGCCTGCGTTGACGTCGAGATGCCAGAGCTCGAAAACGAGAAGGCGCTCCATCTCTACGCCTCGCATCCAATGTATATCTGCACGTCGCTTCAGCGCAAAGACCTCTTCGAGGAGCTTGAAAGCGCGATGGACGAGATATGCGACGACTTCCCGAAGTACCTGAGGATGATAAGCGAGCATCACTACGCGAGGCGAAGCGACATGGCCGCGCTTTCGATGGAGGAGTCGAGCTGGCTCGCACGGCGCGTAAAGAACGAAAGCCCGGTGATGATCGACTTTTCGCCGTGGCCTTTCGAACTTGTCGACAAGAAGGGCAAACCGACCGGATTCGTCGGCGATCTCCTGCGAGAGATCGAGCAGCGCACAGGGCTCAAGTTCGCCGTTTCCCCGCAGACCGACATCAACACCGCCGAGGCGAAATTCCTTCGCGGCGATACCGATCTCTGGATTCCATACCCGGTGAAGGCCTCGGCCGCGACCTACGGCGCGACTTCCGTGTTTGCCGTGCCTGTTCCGCAGAGCGTCGCTCAGGAGCTTGGCGCGAAAGACCAGTACCAGGAGTTCGAGATGTTTGCGAGGCCGAACGTCCCGAAGGAACTTGTCTCGATCTTGAACAAGGTGATGACTGGCATCGACCAGACGCAGCTCCAGGAGATGTTCATGGCCGATTCCGCAGAGCGGCAGGTCGTGCATCGCGTTTTCGGCATGACCCGCGAGGAGCTTACTCACGTGATAGTGCTTGGCGTGATAGTAATCCTTCTTGTCGTCGTCGTGTTTGGTTCCGTCATGATCGTCCTGCTTGTTAAGCAGACGAAGCGTGCGAACAGGGCGGCGAAGGAGGCCGAGGATCATGCACAGGCGAAGACGCGCTTCCTTGCCATGATGTCGCACGAATTGAGGACGCCCCTCAACGCCGTCATCGGCTTTGCGGAGTTCCTCGCGCGCGAAGACACGGACGAACAGCACCGCAGGGAGTACATCGAGGGGATATTGCTGAGCTCGAATGCGCTTCTGGAGCTGATTAACGACGTCCTTGACCTCTCGAAGCTCGATGCGGGCGCAATGCAGATGCGCGACGGCATCTGCGACTTCGGGCAGTTGCTAAAGGAGCTCCCAGCCATTTTCGGCTACCGTGTTCGGCGACATGGGGTTAAGCTCGCGATCTCAGGTCCGGCGGACGGCGAGATGCCACTCGTGAAGCTCTCGCAGCAGGGAATGCGGCAGGTGCTAATCAACCTCGTCGGAAACGCCGCGAAGTTCACGGAGAAGGGCGAGATTGCCGTGGCCGCGCTGTGGCTCTCGGGGTCAAGCACTCTGCGCATCGAAGTGCGGGACACCGGCTGTGGCATCTCCAAGGAGAAGATGGCGCGACTTTTCGATCCGTTCGTTCAGGACATCAAGAGCCGCATGATGGTAAGCGCGGGCGAGATCAAAGGCACTGGTCTGGGGCTTCCGATCGTCAAGCGCATGGTTGAGGCCGCTCAGGGAACGATCACGGCGGAGAGCGAACTCGGCAAGGGAACGCGCTTCGTCATCGAGCTTCCCGGCCTCGACATCGTAGAGCAGGCGCCGTCCGCGAAGTCTGCTGAGAAGGCGCTCCAGCTTGCCATCCCAGAGCGAGTTCTCGTCGTCGACGACATGACGATGAACCGCAAGATTCTCGGCATCCACCTCGACAACCTCGGCATACACGACATCCGCTTCGCCGAGAACGGAGAGGTTGCGGTCAAGGTGATGAACGAGTGGATTCCGGACCTCGTGCTGACCGACATGTGGATGCCGAAGATGGACGGCACGCAGCTCGCCGAGGCGATGCGCCGCGACCGGCGGCTCGCGGAAATCCCTGTCGTCGCGGTTACGGCCGACGTCGACGTTGGCTCCACCTACGACATGAGTCTCTTCGCGAAGATCATCTCGAAACCTGTTACAACGGACAAGCTGAAGTCGCTCTTCGGCTCTCTCGCTTGAGAAAGGTATTGAATGCGGCTTCTCGTTTCCTGCATACCATACGACAAGGGCAAAAGCGGGATCTCGGTCTACGTCCGCGAGGTTGTGCGGGAACTTGCCGCGCAGGGGCATGAACTGACGCTTCTGCTCGAGCCAGAGGCTTGCACAGA
>JAFYQC010000111.1 GCA_017547265.1 Kiritimatiellia bacterium
AAGTGATCTTCGTAAACTTGTCCTTCGGATGAAGGCGAACAAGGATGGACGGCGGAACCGGGGAAAGGAGACGGTGCGATGAACAGATACGTCGGCTTGTTTCTGTTGTCATTCCTATCGGCTTTCGCCTTCGCCGCGCCAGTTGATATCGATTGTTGTATAGTCGCCAGCGAAGAGGACGGGCAGCTCGTTAACGCTATTGGCATAAGTAATCTGACGAACAAGATAGATGAAGTCAATCGAATATTTCGGCAGGCTGCAATGTCGTTTCGGTTAAGGAGATGTGTAATCACTAATGACGAAGCCCTCGCCACCATAGATTCGGATGATCAGAATCAGCAGACGCCTTTATTCCTGGCTATGCAAGCTGATGGCGCGTTGAATTTGTTTTTTGTTAAACGGGTTCTTGGCGCGGTGGCATTTCGGACCGAGTTCGGCATTGTAATGGGGCCTAATTGCAGCGCTGAAGTGATTGCTCATGAGATAGGCCATGCTTGCGGTCTGCGGGACATATACGATGAGCACACGGAAACCGAACTATCACTTGACGGCCCTCCATCCAAAGGCCGAATGCCTGACGATTGGGGGCGATATCGACGGGATACAGACCAACGCAATATCATAAGGCGCATGCTTATGTATGGTTATACGGCAAGAGACGGGTGTGACATCTCGTATGGGGACGTATTTGGTTTGTGGTATACGATTGAAGTGCAGCCAGGAACTAACGAGTTAAGGAAAATATGGCATCTTTCTCTTGCGCCAGTTGGATTTCATGCGCACGGCAATAGACATCCGCAAAGCCAATGACAAAAAGAATTGTAGTGCTGACAAGCCTTGTCTTTGCATGTTTCGCGAGTCTCGGTCTTTTCGCCGAGACGGTTGAAACAAATGATGCAGAGAATGTATTCTGCGATCTGATGATGCAGACGACGAATTCGTGGGGGCGCGATGTTGAGGTTTTTCGTGCTGCAGCGAACGCGGGCATGCGGACATTGTCGAACATTCCGGGAAAGGCTGGTGAACCGCATCGGTTGTTATGGCTGACGACCGTGGTGAGGTTGCAGTCTCCGACTAATACGTGTGATGAATATCTGACTTGGCAGGACGAAAAGGGGAAGTGGCTGTTTGGATTGGGGCATAAGTATAGGAGTTCTTCATGTTCTAATCTTTGGCTTGCGGTGGCAGACGAGTTGCGTTGTCAGAGGATTGCCATTCCGACTGAGGAGTCCATACGAAATCGGTATCGGGATGCCGTGGACGAGCGATATTACGTTTGGGAAGACTATTCGGATTATATCCATGGCGTCAAAGTGCCTGGAGATTTAAAGGCTTTTGGAGTTTGCGATGAGGAGTGGCAGAAAACGGTGCGAAACTGTGCAAGGGGTTATTTGGGCGATACATCATATGGCTACGAGTCGACAGTCGGTGCTTTCGGTGGATTTTCAGAGGTTGGAGGTGATTCGTGGAAGTGTAATGTCTTTGTTGCGCATCGTTTGGCAGAGTGCCAACTCCCTGTCCCCGCTGTGCATCATGGAAGATTCGGTTCAAAGAATTGGCCGCCGTTGGCAAATGAGTGGGGGAACCCGTCGTTTGAAATCGAACATTGGTCGGTCATCGAACCGTCAGCATTTCCCCAGCCCGGAATGGTTGCTGTCAAACCTTCTGCCGGGCCAAATGGGCATGTGGGGATTATGGATTTTGACGGCATGGCCATTTCGGCACAGCGTGATTCGGTAACGCGAGCATCGAATGTTGCCACATGGGGGAATGCCGTTTATAGGAGATACGCAAATGACTAACACAGGTAAAACGATACTGACAACGATGTTAATGGTGCCGCTTTGTGCTTTTGCGCTCGGCGACAACTCCGAATTGTTGTCGAATGTAAGACGCCCATTGTCCAAGATCGTCGAGAATTACGGCACGAATCGGCTTAGGCCTTTAGTGATCTTGAACGATTGGGAAGGACTTAACATTCAGACGAACGTTGACTTCGAGAATCTGTCGCAGATTGTGACAACCAGTTGGGATGAGGTGCTGAGTCTGATGTCGGAAATATCCACAAATCAGGCAGAACGGCTCATTGTTGTGGCGGCTGGGGTTGGCGTTGGCGAGACAAATTTCCTTTCGCGGGTCGAAAAAATGGCAGACATGGTGCTTTCGAATAAAGTTTCTGCAGCTGAGTTGCGGTTTTACAAAACGCAGTGCAGTATTGTCGATCATCATGCCGTTAGCGCGCTTGTCAGGCGCTATCAGGAGCCCCCAATCTCGAATTTAATTATTAAGTTGAACAGAGCAGGCGCGTACCCACAGGGGGTTTCGCAGATTTTTAACGGAGAGGCGAAGGAATTCTATTTGGATGCTGTCCACGATGGGCTCATTGGGCCCTGACAAAACTGCGCAAATCAAATAATGGTACTGAGCTATGAGAAACATCATCGCTGTTGTTCTTCTTCAGTCTTTGTTCGCCGTGCTTGCGAGGGCGGATGTTGAGGATGCGGAACTGAGGCATGTTCTCGAACGTGCCGTTCGATATGAGGACAATCCTCATGCCGCGGTGTCGGAAATCCGCTATGCCATTCAGGTTGCTGGAGGAAATACCAATCGTGTTGTCTCGCTGATGAAGCAGTTGATTGTCGAAGGCACGGAGGATGCCGAAACAGACATGTTCTACATTTCGGAGATTGGCAAGTACGGGACGAGTTCCGATCTTCCATTTCTCTATCAAAAGGTGACTACGGCGGACTATTGCGCATCGGCAACGGAGGCGATTCTCAGAATAGAGGGCCTGACAACGAACTCGTTGACGCAGATCATGTCGTCATTGCCTGACAGCCCGCGTGGAAACAAGAAGTCGGCCTATGCATGGTGTCGCATTCTTGACGTTGTGACGAAGAGTCCAAGTGGCGAGCCAATTAGGACGTTTGCCCTGTCTAACGCCGTTCAGTTCGTTTCGCGGCAGACGGAATCGGCGGATTGGCTCGACAGGGGCCTGATACGGATTGAACCGCCCTATCGAATGAGCAAGCGCCGTCTTGCAGCGCTTCGTTCAGTTCAATCTCTTGGCGTAGGGGAATGGCAGACGAATTACATCGCTCAGGCGATTCGCGAGCTTGAGGCCTACCCAGAGGCGAACTTGCCGGAGTGAGGAAATACGGGGATTTAAAACCCTTATAAGTATCTTAGGCGAGCAAATCGCGGAGATCGTCGGCGGTGAGCGTTTCCATCACGGCGGCGTCGGTCGTGTCGACGGTCGCGGCGATGATCGCCTGTTTGCGGCGCTGGAGCGCGAGGACCTTCTCCTCGATCGAACCCGAGGCGATCATCTTCATGACATAGACGGTCTTCTTCTGCCCGATGCGGTGCGCACGGTCCGTCGCCTGGTCCTCCACGGCGGGGTTCCACCACGGGTCATAGTGCATCACCATGTCCGCACCCGTGAGATTGAGTCCCGTGCCGCCCGCCATGAGCGAGATGAGGAAGACCGGGATCTGCGGATCGCGGTTGAAGCGGTTGCATTCGCCGAGACGGTCCTTCGTCGAGCCGTCGAGGTAGCAGCAGGGAACACGGGAAGAACGCAGTTCGTCCCTCAGGATTTTGAGAGTTGAGACGAATTGGGAGAAAACGAGGATCTTGTGTCCGCCTTCGATGGCGGAGGTCAGCTGTTCCATGAACGGTTCGATCTTCGCGCGGGAGGCGATCTGGCGGAGCTTCATCAGCATCGCGAGAATCTCGAACTTCGACTTGGCGAAACCTTTCTGCCTGACGAGTCCGCCCGCGTCGCGTCGCGTCTTCGCGAGCGCGGCGGTGTACTCGCGCT
>JAFYQC010000112.1 GCA_017547265.1 Kiritimatiellia bacterium
ATGTTTATCGCTTCAACGGCAAGCATGTCGTTCGCGGCAAGAAGTCCGCAAGGCTTTGGCAGGCTTTCGAGCCATGCGGCGAGCCGAGTGCGGTATCCGCCGCTCTTGTGCCGCTTCGACGGCGATTCGTCTAAAGGACGCTCGAAATGCGAAGAGACGCACCCGTTGAGCTTGAGCGCCGCATCGAAACTGCGACCGCGTTCCTCGCTCCAGAAAAGCCCCTTGAACCCGAAATAGCCGAACCCTCGCATGTCGTCCATGAGCAGTTCGCGCGCCGCAAGACGGCCGAAGGACGTCGAATCGTGGTTCACCCTGAGGGCGTTCGCGTCGAGCCGCCGGACGTCGCAGACGAGATAGACGGTCGGAACCTTCCCGAAAACGGCAGGCGAAAAGATCCCCTTCTGGTCGACTCCGCATTCGGCGATGATTCCAGCCGGACGCCAGAAATCGACAAGCTCGGCTGCGGTTTTGCGATCTACGACGTCGTCAATAGTCTGCAATCGCCACCTTTCAGCTGCGGCGGCGCGAGAAATGCCGGCAATGGTCTCGTGCCAGGACGATCTGTTGGACGAGTGGAAAACGAGTACGACATTCTCGCGTTTTGCTTTCATGGACAAGTCCCCTTCTTTCGCGTACCAGCCGCCAAGGCCGCGAGCATCCAGCAGGCACCGGCGAGACCGACGAGCTGAATCTGAAGCGGCAGCGGAAACATGTAGACAACCGCCGAGACTGGCCACCAAACTATCCAATTCACGAATAGCATCGGCAGAAAGCCTGTGCGCAAGGTCGCGGCAATCGGGATGCGGCGAAAGCCGCTCGCGACCCATGCAAAGAAAAGCGTATTGAGCGGGGTGCAGAAAAGCGCCGTCCAAAGAAGCTGATCGATGAGCGTCTTGGCCGCAACCGTCGCAAAGTCGCGGCCGTCGCCGAAGACATTCGCCTGAAGCGTGAAGAACAAGTCGCACAGAACACCCCATGCCGCACCCCAGGCGGCGTAGGCGAGAACTGTCGCCGCCGGACGCGGCGGACGTATCGATGGAATGGTGAATAGAAACACACCGGGGAGAAGCGCGCAGAACGCGATGCGGTTAAGAACAGCCGCTGCGAATCCCCCCTGGGTCTGCCAGCGGGCGAGTGGTTCAAGCGCCGCAGCCACGGCATCGAAGCGATCATAGGCGACGACGAGCGCAATAGCCAGCGTCCACAACACCAGCATCGGCATGCGATTCGCCTTGACGGACATCGCCGCCGAACGCAACGCTTCCTCATATACGGAATGGTCTTTCATATTGACCATTTCATATCATTGCGCAAAAACTTTCGTCTCTTTTGCGCAAGTCGCTTTACACCCTCTCGGCCGCGAAGTCGACGAGGCGGCGCGTCTTGGAATCGAACGAAAGGCCGATGAGCCACACCGGACGCGTATCGGCGCGGAACGGCTCGGCGTAGCCCTTCTCGCGAATCTGCCTGAACGCCTTGTCGACAGGCTCGTCGACTTTCAGCTCGAAGATGCAAACCTCCGCAGGATGCTTCGCGACGACGTCCGCACGTCCATTCGACTGGACGTTCTCCATCGTAAAATCGAAGCCCTGGCTGGCAAGGAGGAACGAGAGGCACCGCCCATAAGAGTTCTCGTGGACGCGCCGCTCGGTCGGGCCGTATGCCATCGCCGCGTAGAGCGACTCAAGACCCTCGAAAACCGCATCCCAATTACCCGTGAGGAGCTTCTTGCCGAGCGATGACGCCCAAGCCATGGTCGTGTTGGCGGCAACGCCAGTCATCAGCGTGCAGAGGTCGCGGCGCACCTCTTCGTCGGGAACGCCGAGGGTATAGGACTCCGTCAGCGGGCTGTAATCCCTTATCGTGAGATACCCCGACTGGAACAGCATCGCGACCGGACTCAAGTGCCGCAGTTCGGCCACGTCGAACTCGCTGTCGGAAACGCCCTCCATGCGCTCCGGATCGACGCGCAAGACCTCCTCGCGCTTCAGGTAGTTCATCAGCATCGACGGACGCCCCGTCGTAGCCCAAGTGGCGGAGAAGCCGCCAGGCTCTTTCTTCTTCAGGGTAAGCGCCACGGAAATGGGGTTGTACACCGTGGTCGCGTCGTTCTTCGCAAACCTAAAGCCGTTGTACCACCGCTTCATCTCGGCGCGGTAGTCCTGATAGCGCTTGCCCATGATCTTCGCGTGCTCGCGAAGATGCTCCTCGAAGTTCGCCGAAAGTTCTTCTTCCGTATAGCCGAACATCGTCGCGAATTCGGTGTCCTGCGAGACGTCGACGATATTGTTGAGCGCGGAAAAAACCGACAGCTTCGAGAACTTCGACACCCCCGTCATCAGCAGGAAGCGTATGTCGCCAGTCCTGTTCTTCATCTGCGAATAGACGACGGAGAGACGGTCGCGCACCGCCTCGGCCTTCGCGACGTCGTCAAGGCAGTGCCCGACGGGCGCATCGTATTCGTCGACGAGAATCACCACGCCCTTGCCGCCGTTCGCGGCGGGAAGGGATTCTATCGCCTTTGCAAAGTTCCAGTGCGCAGGTTTTGACGAGTCGTAGTCGAACCCGGCTTCGGCAAGTCTATCTCGTACATGGTCGGAAAGGTCTTTCGCAAACTCCTCCACGCTCGTCGTCGTGAGGTCGTTGAACTCGAAATGGATTATCGGGTACTTCTCCCACTTCCAGTCCGTCGTGTCGATGTAGAGACCCTCAAACAGCTCGCGCCGCCCGGAGAAGAGAGCCTTCAGCGCCGAGATGGTGAGCGACTTGCCGAACCTGCGCGGACGTGAAATGAAGAAGAGCTTCGCATTCTCGTCCGATATGAGACGATGCATAAACATCGTCTTGTCGACATAGATCTTCCCGTCTTTCCGAATCGACTGGAAGTCGTGCGTGTCTGTGGCTAACGGTCTCATTGGCGCATATTATACCATATTCGGGGAACGGGAATGGGGAACGCCATTGCAGCCGCAAGAAATACCGTCGCGATCATGTCACTTCTCCCCTAATTGTCATTTCTCCGACTTCGGCTCTTCCGCCTGCACGACATAAACATTGAGCGAAAGCGGCGGAAGATCGATCCTGCCGTCAAGGACGATTTCATCTTCCGTCTCTTTCAGCGCTTCGCGGTCGTAGAGCGAGTTGCAGGCGTCGGCGCCGGGCCCCGTGAAGCGGATCAGACGGGCACGCCCCTTCAGATCAAGCCTCGCCGGGACGATGTGCTCCGTCGGATTGACGACCTTCAGGATTATTTCACCGGCAACGCCGCGCACGGCCGACGCAGCGATGGACGGCGCCTTCATCGGAGTGCCGTCCCTGTTCTTTTCGCCCGGCTCGAACTCCGGCGCGTCGACGCGGCAATCAAGCACTTCCTTGCCGCGGTATTCGCTGAAGAGCCGCTGGACGTTCCAGCTCGGGCTCGTGAAACATCCGTCGGACACCACGTTGATCAAGTTGGGGCTCCACGCCAGATGCTGTGCGTTCGCGAAAAGCGGCGCGTAGGCGGCGAGCGAAACGACATCCTGCGCGTTCTCGAGTCCCACCATGAACATCGCCTCGCCGATGGCGGCGCGCAGCGACCCGTAGGGGCGCGTCGCACGGGTGACGGCATATTCTCCAACGAATATCTTGAATCCGTCGCGAGGAAACTTCCTGCAATCCGCGTAAAGCGACGCATTCGCCATGAACCAGTCGGGCGAGTTGTAGTAGTGGTCGTCGCGGATGTCTCGCGGCCCCTCGGCGACGTTCCATCTTCTGAAGTAGTTGAATATGAGCTTGATTTCCGGATGCTTCGCCCGCACGGCCTCGGCAATCAGCTTGTAGCGGTCGGTGTAGCCCTGGCCATAGTTCTCGTTGCCGATTTCGAGGTATTCGAGATTGAACGGCTCCGGATGTCCCATCTCCGCGCGAACCGCTCCCCACTTTGTATCCGCAGAGCCGTTGCAGTACTCGATGCAGTCGAGCGCATCCTGCACGAACTCGTCCATCTTTTCCATCGGGGTATTGTCCTTGTGCGCAATTCCGCAATTGATGCAGAATAGCGGCTTGGCGCCAAGCTCTTCGCAGAGCAGGAGGTATTCGTGGAAGCCGACGCCGTTCGTGGACCAGTATTTCCAGATGTTCCACTGCGTGCGCCTCTCCCAGATCGAGCCGAGCGTCGTTTTCCAGCGATAGGCATCCTTCATCGTATCGCCCTCGACCCAGCAGCCGCCGGGGAAGCGCACGAAAGATGGCTTGAGCGCGGCAAGCTTTTCCATCAAATCCTTGCGGAACAGCCCGCTCTTCCCGTACGTCTCGGCGGGGAAGAGCGAAACGCAGTCCATAAAGAGCACGCCGCCCTTCGGCGCGCGGAAGACGAATCGTGCGCGAGGATCGGAATCCGTCGCCTCAATGGAAAGCTCATGCGTCTTCCACTCCGACGTCAGCGCACCGGTCAAGGCGCGGCCAAGGACGCCCGCCTTGCCGTACGCCTCGAACGACACCTCGATTGGACCTTCCGCTTCGCCGCGCAGCGCAACAGAGAGGTTGTAGCGCTTGCCTTTCTCGACGTTCATGCCGAAGTATCCCTGGTTCGCAATCCCTGCGCCGGGCCGCGCCTCAACGCGGACACATCGCCTGTTGCGCGGCGAAAGCGGCTTTGACACGTCCGCGCTGAGATACGCCGCGCCGACGGGATCCCACCAAGCCAGCGGCTCGTTCTGCTCGCGCCCGAGCTTGCCGTCCTCGAACGAACGGTTGCGCACCATCTCCGCATAGATTCCGCCGTCAAGCGAAAGGTCGATGTCCTCGAAGAATATTCCCCACAGGTCCGGCGCGACCGGGAAACGCACCCTGTCCGACACGGTTATCGAACACTCGTTCGTCGTCCACACCTCGCTGAAACCACCTTCGTTCAGCCGGTCATAGTTCGGAACCTTCTTGCCGTTCTCCATCGAATAGACGATCGGCCCCTTCTGGAATGCAACCTTGCCGCGACAGCTCTCCACGCGTCCGTCCGCAACCACCGTCTGTTCCGGCAGCGGCAGCTCCCAAACATAGTTCCGTTCCCCGTTCCCCGGCTCGACCGCCATAGCCTTGGCGTCGGCAGTTCCCCGTTCCCCGATTCCCTTATACCCATGTTCCACTTCCGGCTCGGCCTTGTAGAGCGCGCTTTCGGCGCGGTTGGGGAAACGGCCGAACACTTTTATACCTGCGGGGAATGACGCACAAAGCATAACCCTGCCGTCGCCGGGATAGTCCGTCTTCATCGAAACCGTATACGAGACGCCGCCCACCGTCACCTTTGCGTTTTCGATGTCCATGTACTGGTTTATGAAAAGCGTATCGCCCTCGACCGAAAACACGGTGTCCTTGAGCGCGAGTAAAGTGCGCGGAATATTGCCTACGCAACATGGGCAGCCGTGCCACGCATAGCGCGGCATGTCGGACGAAAGCGGATTCTGGTAGTAGAAGCGCGTTCCGTCGCGCGAGATCGCACCGAGGATGTTGTTGAAAACGACTCGCTCCCTGACCGCCTCTGCCTTGTCGCTTCCGACGAGCTGCCGCGACTCGCGGGCGAAAAACTCAAGACCGCATCCGGCGCAACTCTCGGCATACGCCTTCTGGGGGAGCGCGTAGTCGCGTCCATACGCCTCTTTTTTGTAGTCGTCGCCGACGCCGCCCGTGAGGTAGTACTTGCGGTCGACAATCGAATCGAAAAGTCTCGCCGCCGCGTCGCCCAATGGCTTGTCGTCCAAACGGTTCGCGACACCCGCCATGGCCGCATAGAAGTAGTTCGCCCTTACCGCGTGCCCTTTCGCCTCGGACATCTCGACGGCCGGCCGCTCCGCCTGGTTGTAGTCCCGCTTGTTCTTCTGGGTGTGCTGGTTGCGGACGAAATGCTGCGCGAGACGGGCGTATTTTTCGTCGCCGGTCGCATCCGCGAGGCGACACAGCGCGTATTCGAGGCCGGGATGTCCATTCATCCACGTGCGCTTCGGCTCGGGGCCAAACACTGAATCGAGATGGTCGGCGCACTTGATGGCCGCTTCGAAGAGCCGCCGGTCGCCCGTGGCGCGATGGTGGGCGATGCCCATTTCGATAAAGTAGCCCATCACGTAGAATTCGTGGTCGCCCTCCAGCTGGAAGTGCGGCAACTCGTTGAGAAGCGTGTAGCTGTCGATATAGCCGCTCTCTTCCTGCGCCGAAAGGATGATCGGAATCCACGCGTCGATCTTCTGCCGCAGGAAGTCCTGTCCGGCTTTCAACTCCGCATCGTCGCCCGCGTCCAGTTCCAGCGCAAGCGACGCCGCTTCCACGATGTTGTAGGGATAGGCATCCGACCACTTGCACCCCTTGAACTTCGCCCTCTTTGCGGTTTGTGTGACTAAAATCTCTCCCGCATGTACAAGATTCAG
>JAFYQC010000113.1 GCA_017547265.1 Kiritimatiellia bacterium
CTGTTGCACGTCAGCGAAAGTTCGCCGACGCCTTTCTTCACCACCTCGCCGCACTCCCCTTCCTTGTAGTAGAACTCCGTCGCTTTCGGATGCGCGATCTTGCAGGAGATCGCCACCGCCGCATCGTTTGATACGACAAGCCGGCTGTCAGCGGCCATTGGCCAGATCCGGTTGAGCGAATTCACCACGCCGATCGAATCCGCGTCCGTTCCGAGAAGGCGCGCGGTTGTGCCGGCTGGCAGCTGCACGATGTCGTTTGCCGCCGGCAGGCCGTCACGGTAGTTGCCTGGCGCGTTCCAGTTCCAGTCGTTCACCGCGCCAGTCCAGACGTTGGTCGCACCGAATGCCGCACCCGCCATCACCGCAACCGCAAAGATAGTAATGCTTTTCATCATTGTCATCTCATAGCGTTTCAAGGCATAATGTCTCAAAACAGGTGCGCAAGATAGCATAAGACGCCGCGCCTGTCAATAGCGATCCGGAAAATATCTTCAAAAATACCCATCCACGCGTTTTCTACAGGCGGATGCCGAGGATGGCCTTGATCAGCGAGAAGGACCTACGCCCTTCAAGGGATATGCCGTGTCCCCTAAAGAGACTTTCGCTCTCCCTTGAAGGGGGATTCGCTGTGCCTTGAAGGGGGTAGTTCTCTTATGGGGGGGATTATTATCTCGCACAGGGGAGGCCAATATAAAAATGTCGCACTTTTTATATTAAATCGTGGCACTTTTTATATCAAGAAGTGGCACATTTTATAGTAAATTGTCGCACCTTTTTATATATAATGTCGCACACTTACTTATATATCGTGTGAAATTATGATAGATAAAGTCACGAATTTGCGTTTATCCCTCCCCGACCGTAAGTTAAACCGCATCAGGGCCAAGGCCATCTCTCATATACCATGCAAAAAGGGAAACGACGACCAACCATGCCACCGCGCCAGCCCTTAAGAGCAGAAGAACAATCCGCAAACAACCCCGTGCACGCCATTGCCTTCTTTTGCGCGGATCCATCTTCTCACGGTCTTCGCTGACGATCTTTTCAAGCAACAAGGCAAGTTCGCCAACGGTGTTGATCGTTTTCTCCGACTCTTCAACAGTCAACTTGCCGCATTGCTGCTCGACCTTCTCGAAGAACTCAATGTCAACAGCATCATCGTCCAACAACATCGCGACCATCGGCCAAGAGTCCTCGGCCGTCAAGCGCGAAAACAGCTCGCCGCGTTCCTGACAACCTGCCTCATTGTAAATCTGCCCGATCAGAGTGACGACATTCGCGATTCTCGCATCGCTCGCCAAATGTTTCGCTTTGCGCAGTTCAAGCTGCTTGATGGCGATCTTCTCTTTGCGGCAATATGCCCAATACGCCTTGCCGGGCCACAGCCAGAAATTCTTGGTTGCAACATCGACGAGCGGCGCGACTTCTCCCGCCTTCGTCTTGCGCTGCAATTCAAGCAATGGTTCCATGTTCTTGTTCAAGGCCATTAATCGTATCCTGCGAACTCATGCTTTGAATGGATGTAAACGGTGCCGGGAACGACTTCAAAGGCGCAATCGGCCCGTTCGCAGGCGTTTGTCAGCGCTTGCCAGAAAGTCACGACTCGTTGCGATTGTCCGTCCGGTATTAGCGGCACTGTCTGCGCCGAGCGAGGCGGAAAGACCTTTTTCGCCGCACTGTCGCTGCAATGGAACGAAATACCGCGCCTCGCCTCCAGCGAAAGCGGCTCGGCAAAGTCCTTTGACGCTCGCTCAAGATACTCGGCAAAATCGCCCATCGAGGTCGGTGCAAACAACATCGGCTCAGGAAAGGTCGTCACTCGAAGCCAATTCGCCGTCTGGCTGGAAAGCGACTTCCGCCCGGCATCCCCCAATGTCTGCTGATGCGCGACGGGCGTGTTATCCACCTTCGGCCGGCTCACGCACCCCGCAAGCATCACTACTGCAAGCGAAACAAACATCATTTGCGTCTTCAAGCAATTAGTGCCTTTCCTTGCAGATATCGCGCAACCCGCCGGTCAACGCCTTTGTCGTCACTTCCTTGATTGCAAATTCACAAAAATCTTCACTGCCGCACCTGGCAAGGGGACCCGCATCCCAGTAACGGCGCGTAAACAAGCCGGGTATCGGCAGAAAACCGGTTGGCAATATCGAAACAAATCCATGTCCATTAATGTCAACGCCTATTTCCATGGCACCTTCCGGGAAACCAAGTTCGATTGTGAAATGTCGAGAAGTCTTCACATACATCGGCAATATCGTCAGGGTTGCGAAGCTGGGGATTCTCGACCAAAGCGGACTCTCGCTCGTCTCGGGTTCTTGCTTTATTGCGACCTTGACTATTGGAAGCGCCTCATCGCCGCTCGGCTTTGTCAATTGTTTGATGGCATACAGTGCGATCATTTCATAATAACCATAACTGGAGGGTTCAATCAACCTGTAGTGTTCACTTTGAGTTTGCCCAGAAAGTTTCACCGCCGTTATGCTGTATTTGTATCCGGCATTCATGCATCCAACCAAGCAAAGCATCGCCGCTCCCGCGACGGCCCGCGCGAACGTCACTTGCGTATTCATCGTTTCAGTTTTAAATGGATTCTTCATCAAGTGATCCTCCTTTCCACGATGTTCATGATAGCACATAGTGCGTGGAGCGGCCTTGGCCTTCCTGACGCAGTATGGCCTTCTCGACAAGCGCGTTGATTTCGCGCGAGGCGGTATCCTGCGAGACCTTGCATATCTTCGCCCACTTTGACGAAGTAAGATTGCCTTCAAAACCATCGAGAAGCCGGTTGAGCATCTCGCGTTGGTTTTCATTGAAGCCATCCGATGCGTGTTCGCGCCAGAAGTCGGCCTTGTCGAGAATGGCGGCAAGCTGCGTTTCGGCTGATTTCACCGCGCGCAGATGACATCCAAGGAACCACTTCACCCAACGCGTTACATCTAACGCGCCTCGCTGGGCGCGTTCAAGCTCTTCGTAGTAGGAATCCTTCTCTTTTTGAATCTGCGACGACAGCGAATAGAACCGCATTGCCGATCGCTCCCCCTTGGCAAGCAAGTATTCCGTAAGCGCCCGCGCGAGCCGTCCGTTGCCGTCGTCGAACGGATGGAGCGTCAGGAACCAAAGATGCGCAATCGCCGCGCGGACAAGCCAAGGGGCGGCACTTCCCGCATCGTTAACAGAATCAAGGAACATGCGGATTTCGCCGCCCAGCCGATCAGCGTCCGGAGCGATGAAGTGAACCCGCTCCAGCATCCCATGACGCGAGACGACGCGCATCGGGCCATCTTTGTCGTTCCGCAGTTTCCCGACGGCGATTCTTGCGAGTCCCGAATAGCCCGTCGGGAAAAGCGCGGCATGCCAAGAGCAAAGGCGCTTCAGTGTCATGGGCTTATCCCATTTGCGCGTTGCGTCAAGCATCATGTCCGCCCGCGCTTCGGATTCATGCGAGACGGATCCCTTCGCGGCGGAAAGCGCAATCTCCATCCGCCGCGCCACGCTTGACCGCACATCGTCGCGGTTCAATCGCTCGCCCTCAATGGCGGCGGACTGCAGTATCTCCGACGACAGCGCCTCGCATACGGCCTCCTGCTGCAGATTGAAGCCGATCGCGTTGAGCCGCCCCGAGAACTTCCCCAGCTCAAAGGATGCCGCCGAAAGTTCATCCTCTATTTCAGCGGCTTCCCACCTCAAGCAAGGCCAGCCCTTCAGTTGATGGATAAAACGCATCTCCTAATCTCCGTAAATTTTGCGGATATTATACCACACAATCTCCGCAATTTCCAACGGCACCGCCAAAGCCTCTAGCTTCTTTCCCTCTTCGTCCTTCAGTGCTAATTTGAAAAGAGGCCTGTGCGCCACTCACCGATCAGCTTCGAGGACGCCTCCGAGAACCCAAGCGCCTCGTATGCCGCCTTCACCTCGGGGTAGAGTTCGTCAAGTATGCCCGAAAGGATGATCCGACCGCCCGGCTTGACGAGGCACGCGATCCTCTCCGCGAACCGGATCAGCACCGGCCCCAGCACGTTCGCCGCCACGAAGTCCGCCGGCGGGATCTCGGGGTTCCCGGGCATTATGCCAGAGAGGTCGCCCCGGAAGAACGGAATCTCCACCCCGTTCGCGGCGGCGGTCTCCCCGGCGACGCGCACAGCGTCGGCGTCAAGGTCAAACCCGCGCACGTCGTTGCAGCCGAGCAGTTTCGCCGCCACCGCAAGGATGCCGCTGCCGCAGCCGACATCGAGAAAGCTCGTCGCGGGCGCGGTCTCCGCTATGTACTCGAGGCAGGCGCGGGTCGTCGCGTGGTTCCCGGTGCCGAAGGCCATGCCTGGATCCATGCGGAGCGCCTTCTGCCCCGGGGACGGCTCGAACCTCTCCCACGCGGGCACCACCGCAAACTGCGGGGAGATGACGGTAGTCTTGAAGTGCAGACGGTAGGAAAGCGTCCAGTCCTCGTCCGGGAATGTCCTCACCCGTATCTCCGGCGAGATGCCCACTATGTCGAGCGCGGCCCTGAGCGCCCGTTCCGCCGCCGCCCGCATCTCGCCACCGTCCGTCCCATCCTCCGCGAAGAAGATCTGCATGGTCGTGGAGGCGTCCTCCACGTCGCGATAGGAGGATAAAACGAAATCCCCTCCTTCGAACACCTCGAAGAGGGGATTGACGCATTGTTCGTCAACCGAACAATAGACGCAAGTCATGTCTGCTGCCTACTTGGCGGCGCGCTTTGCGAGCATCTTCTTGATGACGGCGGGACGCTGCACGAGCACGCGAACGTTCTCGTCGCTCATTACCTTCACCTCGTCCTCGCCAAGACCGAACTTGACTAGACGGCGCCGCTGCGACGCGTTCTTGCGCGCCTTGCCCGCCGGCGTCTTGCACGGCCTGACGTGCGATTCCTTGCGGAGCGTACGACCTGTACCCATTGCTCTTTC
>JAFYQC010000114.1 GCA_017547265.1 Kiritimatiellia bacterium
GTCAAGCGGCTGAAGCGGATACTGAGGCGGCAGGCGGAGTACACGGCGGCCAGAAAAGAGCGCGACAGGGTCTTGCTGGAGAGCGCTGCTGCGGACTCGTCGCTCCGCGACGCCCCTTCGGGGACGTCCCACGCCTGCGCTCTCCAGACCGGGGGCATCCCCCTCGTAGGCAGGCCCATAAGCAAGAAGAAGCTACGCCTCAAGAGTACACAGTATTTGACAAACCGAAAACCACCCAGCTACTTATCGGGTACACTTTCTATTTGACGAACTGGGCCGTGCGTGAGGCGGCGGAGCGAAGGTCCGAGCGAAGGGATACGGCGTATTCGCCGAGGGCCCCTGAGGAGGAGCCTTCGGCCGCCGCCTCACGAACCATGCTGCGCTATGTCGCGTAGGCGCAGAATCGCCGAATATGGGTCGTCGGAACCGCATACCGCGCGCACCACCGCCCAATTCCTCGCCCCAGCCGCAAGAACGGAGCCGAGATTGCTGCCGTCGATACCCCCAATAGCCACTGCGGGATAAGGGACGGACGCTATCATCTTGCCCGCAAGTTCAGTGCCGAGGACGGGGTCAGGAATCTTCTTTGTCGGCGTCTTGAACACCGGCCCGACGCCAATGTAGTCGGGATTGTGGCGAATGGAATCAAGCGCCTGCGCGAGACTATGGGTCGAAAGCCCGACAATGCGGATGCCAGGATATTTCGCGCGCACTTCCTCTACCGGCATGTCGTCCTGCCCGACATGCACGCCGTCCGCGCCAGACTCTTCCGCGACCGACGCGTCGTCGTCTATGATAAGGTTCGTCTCGCTGCCGCGCGTTATCCCGACAAGCCGCTTCGCCATCTGGAGAAGCTCGGCGCGCGACACATCCTTCATTCGGAGCTGCACCATCTTGACCCCTGCCTTGACAGCCGCCTCGCAGCAGCGTTCATAGCCGAACTTGGGGTTTGTCATCACAAGATAAAAACCGAAGTCTTCCATTGAAAGTCCTTTCATCTAAAGCCAAGCAGCTTGTGGAGCTGGACGGAGAGCGACCAGCCGTCGAGTTGCGCGAGAACGGCCTTTGCCGTCGCAAAATCCATCTCCCCGCCGCGCTCGCACGGCGAAATGTAGTAGTCGGTCGCGGCAATTCTGCCGCGGAGATCGCGGCAAAAGTCGACGATCTTCTCCGAAGACGCGACGACACGCACTTCGTCCGCGCGGGTTAGCGCAAGACGATCGGGGAACTCGGCCTTTGGCGAGCAGGCGACATAGTCGACGAAGCCAAGCCAGTCCGCGTCGTCGGTTCCGTTCGTCTCGACCGCGATCCAGTAGCCGCGCTCCTTTAGCGCCGCGACAAGTTCTGGCATCTCCTTTACAAGCGTCGGTTCGCCGCCTGTGAGGACGACGCTCTTTGGCTTGTATTGGCCGATTTCCGCGACAAGGTCGTCAAGCGACGAGGAAAAGCGCTTTGCAATATCAGTATCGCACCACGGACACGCGAGATTGCAGCCGGCAAAGCGGACAAAGACGCATGGGCGCCCCATGTTGCGGCCTTCGCCCTGAAGCGACTCGAAGATCTCGACTAAATCGTACATCACCGGCAATCAAGAAATGACTTCAAAACGCTAACGCCGTATATCGCGGCAGTCTCGGCGCGGAGAATCGTCGAGCCGAACGAAACTGGCGTCGCAATCTCGATAAGCGCAGCAAGTTCCTCTGGCGAGAAGTCGCCTTCCGGCCCAACGAAGACAGAAAAGGAACGCGGGAAATCTGGTAGGGGCGCATCTCCGAGGCGCCCGCATGAAGACCGCATCGCCTCAACCATTGGCCGGGGCGGCGGGTTCGTAAGCGCACCGACAAAGCATGTGGCATCACGCACAAGCGGCAACGACTCCGCGAAAGAAACCGGCTCGTGGATTTCCGGAATCCACTTCGCATCCGACTGGCGCGCAGCGTCCTCGGCTATGCGAATCCAGCGCGCGCGCTTCGCCTCTCGTTCGTCGGCGCCGATCCTGACGATAGTCCGCGCGGAAACAACAGGCACGATACGCGTCACGCCGAGCTCAGTCGCCTTCTCGATCGTCCAGTCCCAGCGCGAGCCCTTCGTGACGCAGGCGAAAAGAGTGAGCGAGCGCGACGCACGAGGCGCAGTGCAAACAGGGGAGAGCGCGGTGAGGCGAAAGTTCTTCCCGCCGCCCTCTACCGAAAAGCGGCGAGACTTTCCAAAGCCATCGAAAAGCTCGATCTCCTCGCCGTCCTTCGGGCGCAAGACCTTCAGGTGGTTCGCCGCCTCCTTGGGAAGCACGGGCGAATCCGAGGCCAGCTGTTCGGAGGGAACGAGGAGACGGTGCATTACAGCTTCTTGAGAACGGAGCGGATCGAGCGCTCGCGCGCCTCGACCGACTCGCACAGGCGGAACTGCACTCGGGCGCGGTTCAGGTTCTGCTCGGGCTGCGACGTCTTGAAGTAGACGTTGCCGGCGAGGTAGTCCTGGAAGAAGCGGAGACCCAGCTCGAACGGCAGCAGACGGATCGAGTCATAGAGATACGCACGGTCGGCATCGGTCAAGAACGCGCCCGCCTCACGCATATATCCCTTGCAGAACGCCGTCGCGAGGTCTTCGTCGAACACGACCTTCGCGAGGTTCGTCTCCTCTTCGCCCGCGGGGTTGCAGATGGACCTGAGCGCGTCGCCGAAGTCGAGGTGGATGAGACCGGGGCTCACGGTATCGAGGTCGATCATCGCCGTGCCCTTGCCGGTCACGTCGTCGATCATGATGTTGTTGACCTTCGGGTCGCCGTGGAACATGCGCTTCTTGAGCTCGCCCTTCTTCTGCGCCTTCTCGAGGCAGAGCGCGAGGCCGCGACGCTCCTCGATGAACTTCGCAAGGCGCTTCGCCTCCATCGAGGACTTCAGGAGCTCCTTCGCCTCCTTCGACTTGAGCGTCTGGTCGTACTTCTTGAGGTAGCCGCTCGTGATGTGGAAGCCGGGAAGCGGATCCTTGATCTCCTTCGGGTCCATGTCGCTGATGAGATAGTGGAAGTGGCCGAGAGCGGCGCCGCACTCCATCGCGTGTTCAGGCCCCTGCGCGACATCGAACGCGTGGGCGGACATGATACGCGTGATGACGCGCCAGACCTCGCCCTTGTCGTCTACTACGAAATCCTTGGAATCCTTCGCCTTGATGATGCGCGGCATCTGCCACACGCGGTCGTCGCGCCCCTTCTGCGCGTCGTCCTCGAGCTTCTCGTGGCAGTGGCGCGTGAGGTTGTGCATGTTCTCCATGATCACCTCGGGCTTGGGGAAGACGTTCTTGTTCACGCGCTGGAGGATTACCTGCGTCTCGGTGAACGTATTGCGGTAGATCGCGAGGAACGTGTCGTTGATGTTGCCGTTGCCAAACGGCTGCAGCGAGACGAGACGGCCCTTGATGTTGAACTTGTTGATAAGGATCGAGAGTTCCATTGTTCCGTATTCCTTGGATGTTTACGTTTCTTCCGTTCTCAAGGCGAGAATTATACCAAAAAATCCGCGGCATGCGGAATTTCCAAGCATGATTCGCTTGAGTCGCTGACCTAGACCCCTTGGGGCAGGGAGTGGAGACAGGTGCGGTAGAGGCCGTTGGGGCCGATGACGCCGAAGGACTTGCCGGCAGGACAGGGCTTGCGGTTCTTCTCTTCCCACTTTTCGAGCAGGGGCTTTGGCGTGTCGGCGCGGCAGGAGCAAATGAACTCGTCGCAGAAAGTATATGGAACATGCGCATCGGGCAAGGCGCGGATGCGGCGCTTCACCTCTTCCCACTCGTCGCGGGAAATCATAAGCTCCTGATTCGCAGCGGCGCGTCCACCGAGAATCACGGGGCCGACCTGAATTGTGCTCGCCCCCGAAAGCGCCGCCGCGAC
>JAFYQC010000115.1 GCA_017547265.1 Kiritimatiellia bacterium
AGTTCCACCGGCTCTACAGACCACTTGTGCGGGCTCTTCACATAGCGGATGTTCGGAAGGTAGGTCATCGTCGTCAAGAGCCCGCCCTTCATGTCGCGGTAGCGCGTGCTGCCGCCCCAGATCGGGCACTCCATGTTGCTCTGGCCGGAGGCGAACCACACCTCGCCAACGAGGATGTCCTTGATTTCTACGGATTCGCCAGACTCGAGGACGGCGACCTTCATCGTGCGGCTTTCCTTCGACGCATCCATCGGGTCGAGCATGACCTTCCATGCGCCGCCCTCGCCGATCTCCGCCGTCTTCGCCTGTCCGGCGAATTCGACCTTCACGCTGCGCGCCGTCTTGCCGGCATGCGGAATTGCCTTGCCCCAGACGGGAACCTTCATCCCGCGCTGCAGGACCGCGCCGTCCGTGAACGGAGCGCCCATCTTGATTTGCGCGAATATCGGAAGAGCGGCGAACGCCGCTACCAACGCCACTGCTACTTTATTCATTTTCCTCCCCTGTTGACAGCAAAAGCTTTTCCTCCCAACCACTAGTCACCAGCCACTAACCACTAACCGTGATGGTGCCCGCAGCTGCACTCGTGGTCATGCCCATGGTCGTGCCCGCAGCTGCACTCGTGCTTGACGTCCTTGTACTCGATCGTCGCCTTCTCGCGAAGCTCCGCTACATAGGCATCCATCGCCTTGCCGCGCGCCTCGTGACGAAGGAGATCCTTGATCTGGTCGTGGACGTCGACGATTGTCTGCTGCCCGCCGCCACGTTCGTCGGCCTTGTAGATGATGTGGTAGCCGAACTCGGTCGTGACGACGCCAGAGACTTCACCCTTCTTCATCTCGAACGCTGCCTTGTCGAACTCCGGCACCATCATGCCGCGCCCGAACCAGCCAAGCGAGCCACCCTGCGCGCCGGACGGACAGTCGGAGTGCTTCTTCGCCTCTTCCGCGAAGTCCGCCTTGTCGTTGACGATGCGCTCGCGTATTTCCTTGATCTTGTCGAGCGCGGCATCGTTGGAGCCCTTGACGAGAATGTGCTGGCAAAGGACTTGCGGCGGAACGACATATTCGGCCTTGTGCGCCTCGTAGAACGCCGTCACCTCGTCCTCGGTCGGATCCGCGACATGCGCACACGCCTGGTTGACGAGCATGTTTACGCGCGCGCCCTTCTCGAGTTCCTTGCGGAAGTCCGCCTCGGCAATTCCCTGCGCGGCAAGCGCCTTCTTGTAGTTCTCCTCGCCGCCGACCTGCTGGACGACTCGCGCGACCTCTGCGTCGATGTCCTTCTCGGTCACGGGGATGTCGAGCCGCGCGGCCTGGTCGAGAAGAAGCTTTGCGCCAATTGCCTGGTCGAGTGCCTTGGCCTCGAGCTTCGGGAGATTCTGCCTTATTTCGGCCATCGTCATGCCGTGGCCCATATAGAATCGGACGAGCCGGTCGAGCTCAAAGTTCACCGCTTCCGCCGATATTTCCTGTCCGTTTACAACTGCTGTTTTCATTGGGCGATATTATCGCATATTTCGTGGTCAGCTTCAATGTTGGCCATGCCGAACCGGCATGGCCAAATCTCAAGCACTTACATACCGGGGAACGTACGCTGCCCACCGTCTACGACAACCGAACCACTGCCGCGAACGTCACGCGAGGACACGCCGACGAGAATGTCGTACTTGCCCGGATCAGTCGTGAACTGATGCGTGAACTCGTCGAAGTAGGCAAAGTCCTGTGCCGTAAGCTGGACAGAAACCACCTCGCTCTCGCCGGGCTTAAGAAGCTTCGTCTTGGCGAAGCCCTTCAGCTCCTTCACACAGCGCTCGACCTTGGCGTCGGGATACGAAACGTAGACCTGCACGACCTCGCGACCGGCGACCTTGCCCGTATTCGTGACCTTCGCGGCGACAGACCAGCCGAGTCCGCCCTTCTTCACCTCGACGCCGGAGACATCGAACTTAGTGTAGCTGAGTCCGTGGCCGAACGGGAACATCGGCTCGATCTTCTTGTAGTCGAACCAGCGGTAGCCGACGTAGAAGCGCTCGTTGTAGACGACTTCCTTTTCGTTGTAGGTTCCCATCTGCGCGACGCCAGTGTCCTCGTAGCGCTTCGGCCAAGTCTGGCAGAGCTTGCCCGACGGATTCACGTCGCCAAAGACGACGCGCGCGATGGAGTTGCCTTCCTCCATGCCGAGGTAGGAGCTCATGAGCATCGTCGGCGCCGAGTCGGTCCACGTGTAGCCGACAGGCGTGCCGGCGCGCGAGATGACGACGGTGTTCTTGGCGCCCCAGGAGAGGATTGCCGAAATCGAGGCGTCCTCGCCGGGATCGGCCAGCATGTCCTTGCGGTCGCGACCCTCGGACTCCATGTTGCCGTCGTAGCCGAGCTCGGTGCCCGTGAAGACGATTGTCGCGTCGGAAGCGAGAGCGAGGGCCTTGAGCTCGTCAAGCCCGGGACCTTCGGCCTTTCCCTTCCCTTCGTCCTTCTCGACATGCCCGCCAGCGCGCTCCACGCCGCTCAGGTCGACGGCAAGCTGCGCGTCGTCGGTCTTCTTGACCTTGTCCTTGGGGAGCGGCTTGAGGACGATTTCGACGCCCTTGCCGAGACGCGCCTTGAGCGCATCGAGGAAAGTGACTTCGTAAGGAACGTTGCCTTCGGCCGAGCAGCCCTTGTGGCACTGCTTCTCCGCGGCATTCTTGCCGATGACGAGGACCTTCTTGAGAGACTTCGCGTCAAGCGGAAGGACGCCCTTTTCGTTCTTAGCGAGGACGATCGACTCCTCGCCGATCAAACGCGCAATCTCCTGATGCTTCTTCGTGTTGCGCTCGCCTGCCTTGCGCGGCGCGCCAGTGAGAAAGCCCGTCTTCGCCATCACGAAGAGGACGTGGAGCGCCATCTCGTTGACGGTCGCCTCGGAAATCTTCCCGGCCTTGACCGCCTCGACGATCGGAAACTTCTTGGCCTTGGGATTGTAGTGGAACTTGATCTGGTCGCCACGGTCCATCTCGATGCCGCCGCCGTTGTTGGCAGAGAACTCGTTGGAGTGCTGCCCGCCCCAGTCTGTCTCAACGAGACCCTTGAAGCCCCAGCGGTCGCGCAGGACGCCGGTCTGCAGGTACTTGTTCTCGGAAGCCCAGATTCCGTCGATCTTGTTGTACGACGTCATCACGCAAAGGACGCCCGCCTCCTGCACCGCCGCGCGGAACGCGGGGAGGTAGATTTCGTGGAGCGTCCTCAGGTCGCAGTGGGTGTCGACGTTGTTGCGATTCCACTCCTGGTCGTTGAGGCAGTAGTGCTTAACGGTTGCAGCGACGTCGTAGCTCTGGACGCCCTTGATCATCGGCACGCACATCTTCGCCGAGAGGCAGGGATCTTCGCCGAGGTATTCCCAGTTGCGGCCGTTGAGGGGCGTGCGGGCGATGTTGACGCCGGGCCCGAGCAGCTCGTCAACGCCACGATCGCGCATCTCGGCGCCAAGCACCTCGCCGTGGAGCCGCGCGAGCTCGACATCCCAGGTGGAGGCGAGCGCGGAGAGCGACGGGAGCTTGGTGTTCTCGCTCCGCGGCTTCGTGTAGCCCCAGTCCCAGCGGTTCATCTGCGGGCGGACGGTCGAAGAGTTGTCGCTCATCGTCCACTCCTTCGTGATTCCCACGCGCGGAATCGCGGAGAGAGTCATCGTGCCAGATCCGCCGGTGAGAAGCGCTTTCTCCTCGAGCGTCATCTTGGCAAGCGTCTCGCGTGCGGCCTTGAGAGCGGCCTCGTCGTCGAGCATTGCGAAACAGGAAATTGCGGCAGACGCCGCGGCCACAAATGTGGCAAACCTTAGCATGTCAGTTTTCATGCCCCAATTATACCAAATGCCGCTCAAGCCCTCAAGCGCGGCAGATGCGCCGCGCATGCGGCGTCCGGCCGAAAGTTACCTCACCTTGATAAGGATCATGAGGAGGATCGGGACGAGGGCGAGCTGCAGCAGGACGAAGCGCATGAGGACCTGGGCGTTAGACCAGCCGAGATTCTTCTTGCAGTGATCGTGCAGCGGGAAGCGCACCTTGCGAATCACGCTGTCGTCGCCGATCTGGAACCCGAGCCGCTTCGCGACGCGCAGAAGGACGAGCTTCCCAAGCCCACCGCCGCCATTGACGAGAACGACAGGCGAGAGGAAGAGGACGAGAAGCGGATTGCCCGTCATCAGCGACGCAGTGGCGACGAGAATCCCAAGGAATCTGCTCCCCGCGTCGCCCATCAGCACCTTCGATGGCTCGGCGTTGTACCAGAGATACCCACCGAACGCGCCTGCGACGATCATCACGACGATTGCCCAGCGCGCGGCCTCTGAATAGACCGGAATCAAGAAGTAGTGCGCGACGGGACGATAGCCGACGACGATGTAGAGAATCACCGCGAGCATCGCAAGCGTGATGACGGTAAGCGTGCCCGCAAGCCCGTCAACGCCGTCCGAGCAGTTCGTCGCGTTCATCGTAAACCAGAGAATCGCCGCCGCGACAGGAACGTACGCCCAGCCAGGGATGAGCCACACTCCCACGTCGCCGATCATCGTCGCGCCCTTCACAAACGGCAGCCACGCCACCATGACGTGCGAGCCGTCGATGACATCGGAGTGGCCAAGGAAGATAAACACCGCTATCGCACCGGAGACGACCGCGTCAAGAAGCCCCTTTTTAAGCTCCCCCCACGGAACTGCCGCGCGGTCGTCGAGATAGCCGAAGAGCATTGCACCGTACATCGCAACCACGGCCATCAAGTCCCAGATGGCGAGCGGAGCGAAGAGAAGTATCACGGGGAGGGAGATGAGCGTCACCGCGAGCCCTGTACCCGTCGGCTTGCCGCGCGACTGCATGCCGCCCATGTCCTTTAGAATCGCCTTGCCGTGGTCCTGCGGCAGTCGGTTCCAGACCCGCGGCAAAAGAAGCCACACGAAAAGCGCCGCGGCAAATGTGCCGCCCGCGAGCAGTAGCGCATGAGACTGGAGAAGACGGAACGGACCCCAATACGGGACGAGGTACTGCGACAGGTAGTAAAGCATGGCGGCTATTTTGCCTTAAGGGATTTCTTGAGCATCATGTAGAGAGTCTTGCGCTCTTCCTTCGAGAGAGCGGCAATGCGCTCTTCCCACTCGCGCTCGAACTCGCTCTTCTCGTCGCCGAGCGCGACGAAGTGCGCCTTAAGCACCTTCTTCGCCTCGTCGATGTACATCCTGACCTCGGGATTGAGTTCGTCCATGACGAGCGCGTTCTCGGCGTTGAGCGCGGGGAAGCGCGGCGAGACGAGATAGGCCGTGTAGGGAATTCCGCCAGAGCGCACGAGCGCGGACTGCTCGTGGAGCTGGAAGCCGTCGGGCCCTGCAAAAACGAGACGCCCCGCGCCCACGAACTTGCGCTTCCACTCGATGACCTCGAGCTTCGCCTCCGCGCCGTTTTCGAGCGTCAGCTTGTAGTCGGTCGTGCGACGCTGGACAATGACGGGCGTCACCGGAAGGCCGTTGAAGTAGATCCTTACGTCGGGATAGCTCTTAAGGTAAAGCGCAAACTTCGCCGCGAGCGTCTGCACGGTTTCCGCCGCGTTCAAAAGCGAATCACACGTCGCCTTGATGTTGGTGATGTTCACTTCGGTGCCAGTCGCAGGTCCTGGCTTCGCGCTCTCGTCGAGGTCGAAGACACCGGGCTTCGAGAGGTCGCCAGAGAGGACGTAAGAGATTAGCCCGCCGCCTTCCTTGCGAATCGTAGTGCGCCACTCGACATGCGTTCCAAGCGCAAACGCCTTGAAGCGCCCGCGTCCGTGCCGCCCGTGGAGCCGACGCCCGCCGAACTCCGTCTGGGTCGCCGTGCGCTTCCAGCTGCCGCCGAGCGAGCCGAAGGTCGCGTCGGCCTTTTCGGCGTCGATTCCTGTGCCATCGTCCGACACGCGCACCGCCTCTACCGCGCCAAGCGGGTTGGTGATAAGGTCTACCTTGACCTCGCGCGCGTCTGCGTCAAGCGCGTTCCACACGAGCTCTTCGACTGCCGCGATCGGAGCCGACTTCGAAAGCGACTCGATGTGGTCTGGCTGCGCCTGGACGTATATCTGCTTCATGCCTTCATTTCCTCGACTGCGCCCGACTTGGTGACCTTCTCGATGCGCTGCCTGATGGACTCGAGGTCCTTCTGGCAAGTATCGACGAGCTTGCGGCCCTCCTCGAACGCCTTTATCATGTCGTCGAGCTTCATGTCGCCAGACTCCATCTTGGCGACAAGCTGCTCAAGCTTCTTGAGGTTGTCCTCGAAATTCATCCCGATTACTCCGCGCCAAGGGCGATGCCGATCGACTTGACGTCAGCCGCATCGAGCGCGTAGGCGGGGTCGATCTCGACGGGAACGCCGGCCTTCACCGCGATGCCCGCCTCGGCGAGCCAGCGGCACCACTTCGCCTGCATGTCGGCCTTGCAAGTCGCGGGCGAGTCGCCGCCCTCTGCGTTCTTGACGGGGGAGAACTCGTCCTTCTGGTCGAAGGCAAGGAACGCCGCGCGGCGCGCGTTCGGGAGGACGTCGAAGATGAACTTCTCGAACTTGTAGCCATTCGGCTCGGAGGGCTTCACAACCTTGCCCTTCGCGTCGACGAATGGAATCTTCTTGAACGCGAGGTGGAGCGGCATGGGCTTGCTGGCCTCGCGCTCGAGGAACGCGCGGTCGAAGACGTGGATCGCGGGCGAGCCATAGAGGAAGTAGAGCTTGCCGTCCTTGCCCTTGCGCACGCACTGCTCCTTCGTCATCTCGGTGTATTCGACCATGCGGAAGGACTTGCCAAACTGCATCGGCATGCCGACCTTCTCGAAGGGGTCGCGCTTTGCGCAGAGCTTGAGCGAATACTCAGACTTGTTCGCAACATGGTAACCGATGAACGCGGGATCCGCAATCTCGACGAGGGGATTGTCGACCTGGAAGAAGAACACCGACTTGATGCCACGCTTCTTCATGTCCGCAAGGGCACCAGAGCGCTTGAGCGCGGCGAGAAGGCCGCCGTGGCCGTCGGGGCTCATGAAGACATGGCCGGGCGCGTCCATGATAATCTTGCCGTCGTTGGTCATGCCGGGCCACATGCCCTGTGTGAAGAAGAACACGTCCTTCGGGTTGAGACCAAAGTATTCGTTCTCCTCGAAGCAGCGGATCGTCGCCTCGTTGTTGGCCTCGCTCGTCATCACGTAGAACGGAATCGTGCGCCCGTAGCGGATGGTGCGCGCGAGGATCTTGCGGGCGTGGAAATAGAAGAGCGGCGCGCCGGTGATCGGGCCGATCGAGTAGCAGCCCTTGGGGCCGTCGTAGCCGAGGCGCGAGCCCTGGCCGCCGGCAACGAGAAGCGCGGCGACGCGGCCTGCCTTTAACTCCTTCTCTCCAAGCGCGACGGCATCGGCGAGCTTCTTGCCCTTGAGGACGGCGACCTTCGGGGCCTTGCCCTTCGAGTTGTCGATTGCGGTCGTGCCGGCCTTAAGCGCCTTCTGGCAGTAGGCGAGACTCTTCGGGTCTATCTTCCCGATCTGTTCAAGGAGGGCGCCCTGCCCCTTCTTCGAAAGCTTGTTCCACCAGGCGAGGACATGTCCCTGTCCGCACTTGTCGAGCATCTTCTTGGCCTCTGCGTAGTTCATTTTTCTTCTCCTTAGTTTTTGACGTTAAATCACTTCACGACGCGCTGGACGCGCGAGCCGAGAGAACAAATTATATCATAAGCGTGCGTTCCCTTCAGCATCGCCCAGTCGTCTGGCGTTATCGTGTCACGTCCGCAAGAGCCGAAGCAGACCACTTCGTCGCCCGCCTTAACCCCCGGAACGTCCGACACGTCGACAGTCGTATAGTCCATGGAAATACGGCCGATTATCTTGCAGCGGCGGCCGCCGATGAAGACGTGGCCGCGGTTCGTAAGCGCGAGCGGAAGCCCGTCGGCGTAGCCCGCCGAGATCGTCGCGACCTTCGTCGGCTGTGCGAGGCACCACGTGCGCCCGTAGCCGAGCGTCGTGCCCGCGGGCAGTTCGCGCACCTGCGCGACGCGCGTCCTCAGGGAGAGAACCGGTTCGACATTCAGCGCCTTGCGGCCGTTCGGGTCGAAGCTGCCGTGAAGATTGATGCCGGTTCTTACCATCGTGAACGGCGCTTTAGCCGTCTCGGGGAAGGTGTTGATCGCGTCCGATGCGGCCATGTGGACTTTGCGGAACGAGATGCCCTCCTTTGCGCACGACGCGACTATCGACTTGAAGAGTTTTATCTGCCGCTTCGTGAACGGGTCTTTCGGGTCGTACGCCATCGGGCAGTGCGAAAAAATTCCCTCGCAGTCGAGGTTCGGGAGCGTCCTCACGGCGCGTATCGTCTCAAGCGCGTCCTTCGCTAGTATGCCGAGGCGACCCATGCCGGTGTCGAGCTTGAAGTGGACGCGCGCCGTCTTCTTCGCGCGCTTCGCGGCATCGCTTATGAGCTTCGCCGTCGCGACATCGGTAATGGGAAGTATGACGCCCGCCTTCACCATCGGCACGATTTCGTCCGGGAGTATCGACGAGAGAATCTGAACGTCCGCGGCAAATCCGCCGCGCTTCAGGACTGCGAGGAGTTCGAGCGCCTCAAATGGCTCCGCCACGCCGAACTCGCGGCAACCGGCCGACGCGAGAGCTTTCGCGTACGCTCCAACGCCAAGGCCATAGGCGTTCGCCTTGAGGACGGCGAGGACCTTCATCGGCTTCACGTGCGCGACGATCTTCTTGTAGTTCCTCACCAATGCGCCGAGATCGATCTCGACACGCACGCGGCGTTTTAGCGCTTCTCGCTTTCCTGCATTCCTGCAACCATTCTTCATTGCAGGGAAATTATACCACATTCCAGCACAAGATGGGAAAGTCAGCATCTCACGGCACGAGCAACTACCGCTTTTTCTTAGTTGGCTCGGTGGCGCCAGGACGGTAGAACATTAGCATCGCGTCTGACGTGCGGTAAAGAAGCTCGCCGAGCTTTATGTAGCCGCCTTTTTGCTCTCTGCGACCACGATCGCTGCCGCCCGGGAAGACGACATGGAACGTCTCCGAGTCAAAACCAAGCCCGTCGATTATCGCTATGTCGAGCGGCCAGCGCTGGGAGATTTCGTCATTGAGCGGACGGCTCTGGCGAACGAGCATGACGGGCTGCGAGAGAAGAATCCAGCGGCGAATCTCGTCCTTCTTCGCAAGAAGCGACTCTTCGGTCGGGCAGTTGAAGAATACTGTCTCGGGTGACTTGATCTTGAGCGCCGCCGCGCATTTCGCGACCCACTCGGCGTTCTTGCCGTAGTCCGCCACGCCCTTCTTCTTTCCCGTAGCGCGAGGCGCGGGTTTAGACGGCTTCTTCTTGCCCTTGCCGTCGCCACTCTCCTTCGCCTGCTCAAAGTCTAGGAAGCCAAGCCCCGATTCTTTGATCAGTGCCTCCATCTCGCGCCTTAACTGGTCTACTTCTGCAAGCCGGAACTTCGGGCGCGAGTCCGTCGGATCGGAGTGGACGCGCGTTATGTCGAAATCTCCCTTGCCATTCTCGGTGCCAGGGAGCGCACGGTAGTAGTTCGCAATCGCCATGAGCGCAAAAAGCGGATTCGCCGAGTTGTACACGTCGTTCTTAAGTCCGAAATACCACTTCTGTATGTACCAGGTGGCGAGAAGGTGGTCGGTATCTGAGAAAAGCGTCACATCGCCCTTGCCAGTCGCCTCCGCTGGAAGGACGATGCCCTTCTGGTTGCTGCTGTACCTTATGCCGTTCGCGTTTCTGGCGTAGGCACGGACGAAGTTCGTGACTCCCGGCTTCAAGTCGATTATGCGCCCTTCATATCGGTCGCGGTGGTAGAGAGGAAAGAGCTTTCCTGTCTTTTCGGTCGGATCCTTCTTAAGCCCGTAGCAGAAACCATATTCCGTCAGCAGTGGCTCTCCCCTGTACTTGACGTTGAGCTTCGCGCGGAACGACGTAGGCATGGGCGCGTCGAGCGAAATGAGCTCCGTCTGCGGGAGAAGCGCGAAGTCAAGCTCCTGCTTCGTGAACTTTGTCTCCGGCATGTCGAGCTTGAAGGTGCAAGTCCCAGTTGAAGCGTCTGTCTTTATGTCCGATATCGCGATTCCTGCGGGGAGGAAGTTCGGAAGTATCGCCGCAGGATCGCTCTTCGCGTCGAACTTGTCGCCCGGCCTCAGGTACGCAACACCCTCTCCAATCGCCTTGTGGTCGGGATCGCCGCTCCTGTACGTATAGCAGAGGTCGGGCGGCCCGAGCATCGGGGAAGTCATCGTTACGTTTATGACATGGACGAGAAGCCCCTCGGCCGACGGGTTTCCGACGGGCGGCCTTTCGTTGTGGCAGTACTCGAGGTAGAAGAGGTAGTTGGGGTGCGTCGACGGCACGAAGATTCCGAGCGGCGGAAGCCCCTCGGATTCCTTACCCATCGGAAACTTCGCTGAGCGCGGCCCAAGCTTGTACTCGCCCGGCTTCTCGATCTTCGGATAGGCGGCCGCGGGAACAAACGCATGGTGGATGTAGCGGCAGTAGGCGGGTCCCGTGGGGCCATAGTCCCATGGCAGGCACGGCGCACCCTCGAGCCCGTCGTGTTCCTCGGAGGCGTGGTAGTAGTCTGGCGAGCCGAGGCAATGCCCGAGCTCGTGGACGAGCGTACGGCCGTTCCC
>JAFYQC010000116.1 GCA_017547265.1 Kiritimatiellia bacterium
CGGACGAATTCGCGCGTCGCTATCTTGCCGACCATCCCGGCGAGACGCTTGGGCTCGTTCCGTGCGCTGTAGGCGGTTCTCCGCTTTCCTCGTGGGTTCCGGCGGAGAAGGGGCGGAAGGGCGAGAACTTCCGCCGCGCCATCGAACGCGCGAAAACAGCGCAAGCGAATGGAGAGTTCGTTGCCGTGCTCTGGCATCAGGGCGAGACCGATGCCGCAAAAGCATCGGCGGAAAAGCTGATGGAATATTATCCTAGGGATTTCTCGGGGATGGTCGCGGCGTTTCGGTCGAAGCTTGGCCTTGATGCGAAAGTGCCGGTGGTTGTCGGCGAGATCGGACGCTGGACACGCAAAGACGGCGACCACGCGGCAAAGATCAACCCCGCGATACACGAATGCACCAACCGCGTCGTGAACTGCGCCTGTGTCTCGTCGGAAGGGCTCAAGAAGCAAGACCAGCACCATTTCGACGGTCCGTCAGTAAAGACCCTCGGCGACCGCTACTATGAAGCATGGAAAGGTGTCGCAAGGTAGTCGTTGAGACGCCACCGCCGCCCACCGCCGTTTGGGCGGATTATTGATGCTCTGTGGCAATGCGCGGTTGACAGGTAGGATTAAAATATCCTATGATATCAATCAAAGCACCTAAGTAGGATATTTAAAATGTACATTGACACTGACAAGATTGTCACGATGACGGCGGCGAATCAGAACTTCTCCGCCGTTGCGCGGCAAACCGACAGGGACGGTAAGTCTGTGATATTCAAGAACAACCGTCCTAAATACATTCTAATCGACCTTGATGGCGGCGAGTATCTCGACCTCACCGAGGACGAGAGAATTGACGTTGTCGCAAGGCGCATCATGAAGCAACACAAGGCCGCGTTTCTGGAGCTGGCGAAATGACGAAGTTCTCCAAAGACAAGGTTCTCCTGCTCCACCAATACATCGCCTCGGAAACGGGCGGAAGCGTTGGACTTCGCGACGAGGGGCTTCTCGAATCGGCGCTTGAAAGCGCGTTTGCCACTTTTGAGGGCAAAGAACTCTATCCAACGAAAGAGGAAAAAGCGGCTCGCATTGGCGCGTCGCTCGTCTCGAACCACGCGTTCCTCGATGGAAACAAGAGGATCGGCATGTATGTGATGCTGACGTTTCTTGAAGTGAACGGGATTCGACTTCAATGCACCGACGAGGAGATCGTCCACGCCGGCCTGTCGCTCGCCGATGGCTCCATGGGCTATGACAAACTCCTCGCCTGGATCCGCGAACATGTAATGCCGCAAGAAAAATGAACTTGCCAATGCCCGCGCCCTCGGCAAGCGGCTTGTGGAGAAAGCGAAGCTATCATAGGCGAATCTAGTAAACATATCAGAAGGAATTGGCATATGAGTGAATGACGTGCACTTGCGTGCGGATGGTCGTAACGGATTGGACATTCACGGCTGCCCAATTTGTATGACGCGAAAAACGCCAGAAAAGCGCGGTTTTGCTTCGCGCATGCAATGTTCTCTGCCTGATCCCGTTGCTTTGTCAGGGTGAAAATTGGTACAATGCAAATTAACGATTTTACGGTGCTTTCTATCTGGGACAACAACTACAATGGCAGAGAAACTCTTGAAGAAAAAGGCGCACAAGGTGTCGCCCAAAAAGAAGCCGGAGGAGCAGGCGAAGAAGACGGTCCTCGTCGGCACGTACAAAGGCGACCAGCTTGAGAAGTGGCCGGGCTACTACAACTATCCGATTTCTTCCAAGGACAAGATTGATGTCGAATCTGCAAAGAAGGTCAACGAGCTTTGGCTCTTTCAGGGCGCAAAGGCCGGTCGCTACTTCTCGGCGGAGTACGTGGGTACATTTACACGCGACGAGTTGAAAACTCAGTTCGGCTATCCTGCCAAAGGCAAGCCGCATGGAGACAAGTATCTTCTCTACAAGATCACGAAGACGGACATCTACGATCCAGCGATGGGGCTTGCGGAGGCGGTGATTGTCCGCGCGAAGGATTTCAAGACAGCAAGTAGGACGGGCCGGCAGATCAAGGCGTATCTTGAATCGCCCGAGCGCAAAGACCCAATCACCGCGAATCTCGTCCCGAAGATTCTAACTGAACTTCCACGTGAAGTCCTCCGCGTCTGCGAAGTGGCAGTGCAGATGGATTTTTTGCGCGATATTGACATGTTGCAGACGGAAGGCATAGTTAATAAGGACTCGTTTGATAATCGGTTGTCACAAAACGATGCGCGGTTGACTTGTCTCGATTTTTTCGCAGGTAGTGGCCTTGTTTCAGCGGGATTGTCATCCGATTTTCGCACTGTCTGGGCGAACGACATTAGCCAAAAGAAAGCGCTTGTCTTTAATGCGAACAATCAAGCAGGTGTTTTGCAAGTATGCCCGATTGAAAATATTTCCGGGAGAGCATTGCCTGCGGTGGATTTGTCGTGGGGGAGCTTCCCGTGCCAAGACCTTTCTTTGGCCGGGGACATAAAGGGATTGTACGCATCTCGCAGCGGATTGTTCTGGCAATGGTTGCGCGTGATGGATGAAATGCCAGACAGGCCTCCGGTGGTGGTTGCGGAAAATGTCGTTGGCTTGGTTTCTGCGGCAGAAGGAAAGTATTACATTGCGGTACACGACGAACTCGTCAAAAGAGGATACTGTGTTGGTGCTGTAATGCTAGATGCTGCAAATTGGTTGCCGCAGTCGCGGAAAAGGATTTTTGTCATAGGCGTCAAAAAAGGGGTGGATATACGCGAATTGAGTTCTTCAAGCGCTACGTGGTGTCATCCAGAGCCTATTGTAAAAGTTTCGCGAAAGGTTGCAGATTGGGTTTGGTGGAAAATTCCACGGCCAGTGTGCAAGAAGCCTGTCTTAGATGAAATTGTGGATTTTGACAGCCCTTGCGATTCGGCGTCGTCGCAATTGCACAAGCTTTCCCTCGTCGCGAAAGAGAAAATAGATATGCTCAAAGAGCTTTCTCGCGGATGCCGAAGAGCATTTACTGGCTATCGCCGAACGCGCAATCACAAACAGGTTCTTGAGGTCCGCACAGACGGGATGGCAGGTTGCCTGCGCACGCCTTGCGGGGGGAGCAGCAGACAGATACTAATAATCGCAGATGACGGTAAGCTCAGGACTCGCTTGCTTACCGTGCGGGAGACGGCGCGTTTGATGGGCGTCCCGGATTCTTACATGATTCCAGGCTCGTACAATGACGGCTACATGGCGATGGGTGATGCTGTGGCAGTACCTGTTGTAGAGTATCTGTCAAGTCAGCTTCTCGCTCCGTTGAGCAAGGCTGTCAAGGTGAAAGGATGACAATGACTACCGAAACGCTGAGACGCTTCTTTGACGACAACCAAATGGGGTCGAAAGGGGCTTTATGTGTTGGACTCGTTGTGACTCGGGAAGCAATAGAGCGAGGATTGCCAATTGATTTCGAGTCGTTGTTGACAGAAAACCGAGGACAAGTCCGCATTCTTGGAAAAGCCCCAGTGCAAAAGATTCTTGGAGATCATGGCATAACTCGTGTGCTTGCAGAGGAGGGAGGTCGCACCAATCGAGGCAATATGGGCTTGGAAGCGAAGTATCTTTCACTTCTTAACGTCGAGAAATGTTCAAAGGACGAACTTGTCAAGGTTGAGGCTTGGTGGATAGACAGGGTTCATGACTTCTTTGCGGGGAAGCCCCTGGTTATGAAGTTTGATTCGTCCAAGTCGATACGTTCCATTGTGCATGACTTGGTTGAAGTCGCTGAAAAAAGGCAATCTCAGAATCGAGGCGGCCAGGTGGTCGGTGCGGTTTTGCAGCATTTGGTCGGAGCCAAGCTGTCGCTCGTCATCCCCAAGGGCAAAATGCCTCAAATGCACGGAGCATATGTCGCAGACGCTGTGTCAGACAGGGGCGGTGACTTCGCATATGGAGATGCCGTGATTCATGTTACAAGCGCACCTGGCGAAGCCGTGGTCAGGAAGTGCGCAAGAAACATTGACGATGGGTTTCACCCGATTATCATCACGACAAATCGGCGCATTTCTGTGGCAGAGGGATTGGCTGAATCAGCTGGCATTGCCGACAGGCTGGAGGTCTGGGACATAGAACAGTTTTTGTCGATGAATCTGAACGAGCATGGCTTGTTTTCTCACGATGGACGTAAGGACATGGCGATTCGATTAGTTGAGGCCTACAACAAAATCATCGAGAGTTGCGAGACCGATCCGTCTTTGAAGATTCAAATCGGGATGCGATGATCACCTCCGCCTTTACCTGCACGGGGCCGTATGCGGTTCTCATCATGCTTGGAATGAAGCGTGTCGAGAACCGCAACGCGCGGCCTGAGCCGGAAAAGGGGAGGTGTGCCGTCGGATGCTCCAAGTC
>JAFYQC010000012.1 GCA_017547265.1 Kiritimatiellia bacterium
TCGAACGGGATCATGTTCCAGTTAAGCTGGTGGCCGCAGACGTCGGCTGTCGTGCCGCAAAGGTGGCGGCAGGCGTTCTTCACGAGCGCGAACGCCTCGGGAAGGATGTGGTCAAGAGTCTCGCCCTTCGCAATACGGTCCTTGAACTCCTGGGTCATGCGCGGATAGTCCTCGTCCGCGAAATTCTTGGCCTGGTATTCCCCTTCAATGCGATTTATCTCACGGACGATCGGCCAGAGCCTTTTGAGCTCTCGATCGTTCTTTGTTCCAAACAAAAACTTCAAAATGTTCATACTACGCCATATTATACCAAAAATTTGGGCGTAGTGGGGGAAATGTCAGCACATCCTTTTACTTGGCGAACCGTTCACAGCACTTTTCCCTCGCAGCCGTCTGCGATCCTGACAATCCCAGCCGACGCGGAATATCCCGCTCCAAAGCCAGCGACGAGGACGCTCGAGCCGGCGAGACGCGCGGAATTGTGCGCAAGCGCAAGCGGCACGGAGCAAGAGCCAGGGTTCTTCAGCTCCTCGGGAATCGTCAAAAGCTTCTCCTTCAGCTCAAGCGCGTCGGCGAGCTGTCGCACCATGTACGGATTCGCCTGGTGCGGCGCAAAGAAATCGGGCACGGGAGAGGACGAGAGGAAATCCTTGAGGAACTTAGAAACTTCCGTTGCGACGAAAGAAAAGACCTTGAATCCGTCCATCTTTATAGGCCCGCCAGAAGCGCAGACAAGCGCCTCGTCCTGGCGCGTGAGAAAGTCAAAACTGCTTGCGTCGCCGGGATTCGCGGAGACGACTGTCGCTGTACAGGCGTCGGAGAATATCTTTCCCGTCGCGTGGTCGTTCTCGTCCACCAAAGGCGACTGTACGTCGCCGTCGATGACGAGCACCTTTCCGTCCATGTCGGCCGAGAGGCGGCCGGCGAGGTAGAGAGCATACGGATAGGCGCTGCACGCCATCTGGACGTCGAACGCCGCGACAGACGGCGGGAGCCCGAGAGATGCAGCGACGCGAACGGCGAGCGACGGGAATCTCTCTGGATTTGAGAACGTCGCAGCGACAACTGCGACAACATCGTTTGCGCCGACTGCGCGCGCCGATTTTGCGGCGAGGTCTATGAGCGATTCGCCGGAGCCGATAGCCGCGGCAACGCGCTCTACCACGACCTCGGGAACGGAAATCATATCAGTATGTCTTCGAGGTTCGGTACCTTCGCCGCGAGCCAGGAATGGCAGGCGTCGAAAATCTCCTGCGCAGTCGACCCCGGGGGAACGTTGTCGGGAACACGCGCATACTCGTCAAGATCCTCGCGCGTAAGCCGTGCAAGTATCTTTGAAATGAGCGGGATGTAGGTCGGCGACATGGAGAGCGCGTCCACGCCCATCGCCGCCCAGAGGACGCCGACTATCGGATCGGCAGCAGACTCGCCGCAGACGCCTACGGTGATGCCGGCGCGCTTCGCCGCCGCGACAGTCATGCGCACAAGCTTAAGCACGGCGGGATTCGTCGGCTGGTAGAGATGGGCGACCGACTCGTTGCCACGGTCGGCTGCCATCGTGTACTGCACGAGATCGTTCGTGCCGATCGAGAAGAAGTCGACGTGGCGCGCAAGCTCGTCGGCATTGAGCGCAGCCGACGGCACCTCGATCATCGCGCCTACGCGAACGGAGCGGTCGTAGGGGACGCCTTCGTCGTCGAGCTTGGCCTTGACGTCGCTGAGAATCATCGAGGCCGCAACAAGTTCGTCGACGCAACTCACCATAGGATACATGATCGATACATGTCCAAAGGCCGAGGCACGGAGTATGGCCCTAAGCTGAGTGCGAAAGACGTCGCGGTGGGTAAGGAGATAGCGTATCGAGCGGTTGCCAAGGAAGGGATTTGCCTCCTTTGTGGAGATTCCCCTCACAAGCTTGTCGCCGCCGATGTCGAGCGTGCGAATCGTTATCGCGCCGCCGCCGGAAAGGGTCGCGGCAAACTTCGCCGCATCGCGGTAGGCAGCAAACTGCTCATCCTCGGTCGGCTCCATCTCGCGGTTGAGCCAGAGATACTCGCTGCGGTAGAGACCGATGCCGCGAGCGCCCTGCTCGCGAATCCCGGCAAGCGGCACGCCTGGGTGGATGTTTGCTAAAATCGGAACATCGCCGCCGGACTTGAGAGTGCCGGCCGGCGCGCCGCGAGTCGCCTCCTCCGTGAGCTCGAGCTGGCGTTCGACGAGATCGTTGAACTGGCGGATCGTGGCCTCGTCGGGGTTGAGCGTTACGGCGCCGTTCGTGCCGTCGAGCAGCACGACTTCGCCCGGCTTAACGCGCGAGGTGATATCTACTAGGCCCGTGACGGCAGGAATCGCGAGGGCCCTTGCAAGAAGCGCGACGTGGCTCGTAGTCGAACCACCATTTGTTGCGAAACCGAGTACGAGCTCGCGCGGCAGCTGCACCGTCTCCGAAGGAGTAAGGTCGTCTGCAACGACGATGGAAGGCGTTCTTATCTCCATGTGCGCCCCCGACGAGAAGCCGGTGAGCGCGCGCAATATCCTTCGCTCGATGTCGTCGAGGTCGCGGACTCGCTCGCGGAAATACGGGTCGTTCATGCGCTCGAACTGGCGCCGCGCGCCGTTTGCAGTCTTGCGCACCGCCGCCTCGGCGTTGAGACGGTCGCGAATCACGTACCCCTTCGTCTCCTGCCTCAGCGCCTCGTCCTCGAGAATCATCAAGTGGCATTCGAACACCCGCACGTCGCTGCGGCCAGTGCGTTGGCGCAGTATCGATATGAGCGTCTCGAGGTCGCGTTTCGTCTCTACGACCGCACGCTTAAGGCGCATCAGCTCGTCGTCGACGCGATCCCGCTCGATGAGGTATTCCGGGACAGGTACCTGGCCGTCGCCGCGATACACGAAGACCGGACCTGACGCGAAGCCTCGCGCGGTCGCCAGTCCCGCAATCGTCGTCATTGGAGCCTTACTGCTCATCCGGTATGTCGAACTTGCGTCCGACGAGCGCCTCCAGCTCGTCAAGAACCTCGTTGGCCTGTGGGCCAGAGGCCGTGACTTTCAGCACGGTTCCGCATGTCGCCTCGAGCGTCATGAGCGCCATGATCGACTTGCCAGAGACGACGTTACCGTCCTTCTCGACCTCGACGTTGGCGTCGTAACGGCTCGCGACCTTGGCGAAAAGCCCGGCCGGCCTTACGTGCATCCCGTACCTGTTGAGCAGGGTTAGCTCTCTTGTTATCTTCCCTTCTGCCATGATGCGTTCCCCTTTTTTACCGCTTGGAAAGAGCGCCTTCCGCCCGCCGACGGAGCCGCTCGGAAAGTTCGCCTACCGGGTCGTGCCCGGCGATTATGAGTTTCTGCTGCTGCGCGGCCGTCTCCACGAGGTTCACGAGGTCGCGGCCCTCGCTCACCGGAATCGTCACGTGCGGCACGTCCACTCCGAGAATGTTCTTGTACATGCGTCGCTGGCCCACGCGATCGACCTCGCCCTCAATGTCCTTGAGCCGCTTGAACGTCACGACGAGCTGGAGCCGCTTCTCGCCGCGCACGGCGTTGATGCCGAAGACGCTTGCAACGTGTATTATGCCGATGCCGCGTATCTCCATGAAGCCGGCCGTAGACTCGGACGACGACCCGTAGAGCGTGTCCGACGCAACGTCCTTGCGTATGCACGTAAGATCGTCGGCGACAAGCGCATGGCCGCGCTTTATGAGCCCTAGAGCCGTCTCGCTCTTGCCCATTCCTGGATCGCCCTCGAAGAACACGCCGAGCCCGCACACCTCGATCATCGTGCCGTATAGCGACGTCCTTGGCGCGTACAGCCGCTCGAAAACGAACGCGCTGTGATGCGAGAGGGCGCGAGTCTTAAGCGCCGACGTCATCACGATCGCTCCGGCCTCCTCCGCGGCACGCACTTCGTCGCGACGGGGCTTGTGGCCGTTCGTGTAGATGACGCAAATCGCCTTGTGCTCGAAGAGCGAGCGTATGCGGGAAAGGCGTTCCGCGTCGTCAAGCGAGCGCAGATACGCTATCTCCGCGTTGCCGAAGAGCTGAAGACGC
>JAFYQC010000117.1 GCA_017547265.1 Kiritimatiellia bacterium
GCAGAATCAGGGAATGGGCGGGCGCAGTATGCGCTTGGTTATCTGCACGAGGGCGGCTATCATGGAGAGAAGAAAAAAGCATCATGGGATATCTCCCTCGCTTGGGACTGGTACAGGAAGTCTGCGGAAAACGGATGCATCCAAGGGCAGAAAGCATTTGCTCGCATCTTGCGGGGTGGCAGATGTTGGAAGCAGTTGATAGGCATGGACTTAAGAGAACTTGTATGCGCGCCCGACAAAGTAAAAGACGCTTTGGATTGGGATGAGATAAGGGATAAGTGTTTCCGATTGCAGGCGGAGGATCTTCGCGAGTCGCTTAAGTGGTGCCGGATAATTGCGGAGCGTGGCGACATTCAGATGTGCTACGACCTTGCGTGTCGACTCGTTGTTGGCGATGCGGGTGTTCAAGATATCGAAGAGGGCGTAAAGTGGCTTGAAACCGCAGCCCAGGCCGGATTCCCAAAGGCAATTTCAGTTGTCGCTGCTGCCGAAGGTGACGAGTCATCAATTCGCCTTGCCGCAGAGCTGCATATATCGCTTCTTGTCGAGAAAAGCAAGAAGCAAGAACAAGGTGGCGGTGGACCGCTGGAGTTTTGTCTAGATGTTTCCAAGGAGGATGTCAACGCGGAATTCGGCGAGGATTGGCTACGCGCTAACTCGCCGGATGGTGTGGTCGTGCCGCCGCCAAGCGGACGGAATACGATGCGGACTCCAAACCTGAAAAGCGCGAATCCATCCTTTGCCGCGTTGCTGATTGGATATATTCGCGACAAATTCGCAGGTGACGCGCCAACTGTCTATCGTGCCGCGCATGTGAGCCGCAAGACATATTCGGCCATCATCAGCAACGAACTTCGGGCTGTCTCGAAAAATACGGCGATTGCGTTTGCGTTGGCGCTCAAACTGTCGCCTAACGATGCCGATGCGTTGCTGCGTTCGGCGGGACATGCGCTTTCGGAGTTTCTTCTTGAAGACATGATTGTACGCGCCTGCATCGGCACTGGAATCTATGAGATAGAAAAGGTCAACGAAATTCTCGTTGCGCATGGCTCAAAGCCCCTGCCGCGCTGCAGGGCATAGCTTATACCAAAATGTCTCCACTGTGAAGACAATCGCGGCAAAATCGCGGTTGCCTGTTGCGAATTGCCTTTTGTGTGGTATAATCGCGCCCAAAACAAAACAAGGAGGTGCCTCTATGAACATTATGAAGTTTGTCCCGGTTGCGTTGCCGATTCTTGGGTTGATCGGCTTCGTCAACCACATTGAATGGCTATTCTATATCGCTGGCGGATTGTCCGCACTCGGCACAATTCCGTTCGCGCTGTCAAGGCCATTCACGTTGTTGGGGGCGGGTGTGGTCGTGTGCCTGATAATCGGCTATAACGTCACAGATGCGGTAGTGAGCGGAGCGATCCTCGGTTCGTGCATCGCAGGACTGTTCGCAATCCCGATGTTTCTGCTTGTCATGCTCAAGAAGTAATGACTGGTCACGTTGCCGTATTCGGAATTGTGAAAATGGCGTGCAAGATTTCGGCGCGAGGGGCGAGTAATCGGTAGAAAGGAAAATCAGCAATGAGTCAACCCAACACAACGCAGGAGAAGACTGCGAAAATGACTGTTGCGCGGGCGCTCAAGGAAAAGGAGCGCATCGCAAGGAAGCTCGCGAAGGTGAAGGAGATCTTCGCGTCCTCCAACTGCGTCAGGGCGGACGAGGAGCGCGAGCTCGACATCAAGGAGACCTACGAGAGCATGCGCGATCTTCAGCGGCAGTATGTCGCAATCAAGAAGGCAATTGCCGTCGCGAACGCCGGCATATCGCCCTCCCTTGTCGAAATGCTCGCCGTCCGCGCGGAACTCGCCTTCTACACGAATCTCAGGTGCAAGGAGAGCGAGATGAGCGACGAGCTGACGCAGCTCGAAGGCGACGAACGCCCGGTGCGCCGCCGCGTCAAGATCGTCTATGACACCTTCCTCAATGCGAAGGCCCGCCAGGAGATGATAGAGACGCTCACCACGCGGCTTGACGACCTCCAGGACGAGGTGGACAACTTCAACGCCACCCACTTCGTCGAGATGGTCGCATGATGATTTCCCGGATGGCCGAAGAATGGTACGAGGCAAGGTAAACCGGAATGGCCTGGGAACCATTCCAACCCCACAATTGTTTATTGCGAACCTAAACGTGAAAAACGTTAAGATTCAAACCTTTGCGGTCATGGGTCAAAGTTCAAAGCTCATAAGTCAAAACTTAGTCTCCCGCCTTGCTTCATCCCGTCTGGAGGCCGTCCGGACTTGATTTGCCATGAATAAGTATTACTGGCACTACGAAGCGCTTTGGCCGGTCATTGTGGGGCCGAGCTCTGAAGACGGCTTGCTGCTGTCCATGCGCCCTGCGGAAGAAGAGCCTTATAGCCGTGGTTGGGCGTTGAAACGGAAACGGCGGATCTTCAAGTGGGAAGGTGAGCGCAAGGCCGGTCTGCTCATGGAAGACGAGAAAGAGACCCTCAAGTGGCAAAAGATGGGCGCTGCCTTGTGCAAACAAGCGAATGACCTTCTTTACATTCCGCCGGGCATCCTCCCTGGGGAAGATGACGATGACTTGCCAGAACCAGTTCTGATCTGTGATAACTTGGGAGAACAAAAAATTCGGACCTGAAGAGAACGGGTGCCAAGCGCAGCGGCGGCGGGCGGTGAAGCTGCCGTATTCAGAATTGTGAAAATGTTGTGTAAGATTTCGCCGCGTGCGGCGAGTAAGGAATAGGAAGGAGAAGCAAAATGATTGGTGCAATAGTAGGCGACATCGTTGGTTCGCGGTTCGAGTGGCACAACCGCAAGTCGAAGGATTTTGAACTGTTCGTGAC
>JAFYQC010000118.1 GCA_017547265.1 Kiritimatiellia bacterium
CCGATGCAATGGTGGAACTCCCGCCCATGCCTGTGGGTGTTCACGGCGACCCCAACCGCCACTTGGTTCATCTGCCTACTTGCCGCCTTCAGTTCGCCAAGCGTTGCCGCGTCGCCCGAAAGCGCACTGCTCTTGATTTTCTCGCCAAGCACATACCCAGCCGCTTCCATGCGCACCTGGTTCTCGTCAAGCCTTTTCCCGAGCTTATACTTTTTCCTGAACCAATCCGCAACCGCATGGAGCGCCTGCTCAGAATCGCGCGTTTCGTCAACCGTGGTACGCTGTTCCTTGGTCAGCGAAAACGACTTGTGGACTTCTTTGATAAATATCTTCTTAACCCCAACATCGACATCGGAAACGCTACCGATCACACCGGCGGTGAAGCGCTCGTCAAACGTGTAGAGATAGCAACCGTCCAAAAGATCATTCCCGTAATGATGCGCTTCCGGCATCCGCCGTATGCGCCCAATCGTCTGAATCTCGAATCGCTCGTCCATGTTCTCGCGCAGCTTCACGAGGATGTGCGCCCTCGGACAGTCCCAACCCGTCGCCACCGCCTGCTTGATGACGACCGCCTCTTGCCGTCCATCGTTGTCCGTCAGCCCTTCCACGTTGTCCTTGCGCTTTGCGAGCCATACGGCGAAAGTTCCGCCAGCAACGTCAATGTGCCGTTCGGCGAACCATTCTTCGACCGTGTCTAAAAGCGCGTCCGAATTGTTTGGCAGCTGCACAAGTATGAGCGGATTCACACCGCTTCCAATGGAACGAAACGCCTGCACGAGTTCGGTACGCTTCGCCAATGCCTTTTCAAGAAGATAGCACGTCCTGTCCCTATCCTCGTCAAGGTCAATCTGCATCGGGAAGCCGGGGTTTATGTGTATCACTTTCTTTATGAGCCCGGCCGCGATCACATCCTCCTCAGGTATCTCTATGAGGGTTGCAGAAGGATTGCTGTCGGGTGTTGCGGAGGCGCGGATTATCTTGTCCGTGCCAAACCACCTGACCACGGCATCCGTCTTCTCGGTGAACGAATGGTGACTTTCGTCGATGATCACCTTGAACGTTATTCCCTCTCCTCTCGCCTTGCCTATCCATTCAAGGAAATTTGTGCGTTCCCCGTCCTTGAGCGCATTGTTGCCTTTCATCGTCAATTTCTGCCAGTTGATGAATACGGCATCGCCGGCGGCGAACCCTCCCGTCATAACGTCCTGCAGAAGCTTCGTCGATGCGTTGTGGCAGTAGCGGTCCATCTTCGCCTTCGACTGTTCCTCAAGATTCCCTTCTCCCGGCGTGAGCCACACGAACACCGTCTTCGCGTGATCGCGCATATACTCTGCCATAAAGTGCGTGAGGATTATCGTCTTGCCGCTTCCCGTTGGACTTTTCAGCACGATATCGCGCTTGCCCTCAACGGCCATCGCCGCATTCAAATCAGCGACCGCCTGCAGCTGGAATGCCCTGAGCTTCATTTTCCGCCCTCCAGTTCTGGATAGTAGTAGTCGGGTATCGTCCTCACCTCGATGCCATGCTTGGCGAGCGCGGACTTCACCTTGCCGCCCAGCATCACGTTATGTCCTTTGTAGAGGACGCGCACCTTCCCCTTTGGCGTAAGTTTCTTCATGAACGAATCAATCTCTTCATCGCGCAAGACGATTGCAACAGACCTATCGTGCGCAAAGTCGATTCCGTTCTCCAACTCGACTAGCTCGCGTATGTATCCGAGAAGCTTGTCAGCCAAATCCCAGTAGCCATCTTCGCCGATAGGAACATAGTTTATCCTGTAATACTTTAGCGCCGCCGCATAGTTCTCGCGTTCAATAACGCGCTTCAACCGCTCGTATGTCACCTTTTCGCATATCTCGTTCTCGTTGTTCGTGACGAGGATGAACTTGCGCTTCCCGCCATCCTCTGCATTCAGCTTCATCACCGCATGCCCCGTCGTCCCCGAGCCAGCAAAAAAGTCGAGAACACATGAGGCTTTATTTTGATGCATATTTATAAGATATTGGATTAGCGATGGCGGTTTAGCGTATGAAAACACGGCCTTACCAAATAGTTGCATAATAACCTCGTTGCCCTCTTCATTCGTGCCAACCCCACACTCGTCCTTAGTTATTAAATTTGACGGCACCTTTGTAGATTTTTCTGTTCGCTGGAATCTAATGGCAAACTTCGTTGTCTTTACAAGAAAGTATGTCCCCTGCCGTATCTCGCTATCAACTTTGGCTTGACTCCATTTGAAATGCCCACGCATTTTAAGGTCGGTCACGGCGCGAGAGTCTGAGACTATAAAATCATCCAACAAGTCAACTTTCCCATATCTTCCCCGCTTGTAAACGCCATCCTGTATCTTTAATGAAAGTGCACTTTTAGGAACAATCAAATCGGAAATGTTGTTAGAGGCATTCAAAAGTGGAACGTCTCCACCGTCCGTAAGCCCCCCATTCAACACAAAATCAAGCGTCCCTCGTTTATAACAGAGAACATATTCCATTTTCGAGCGCACTGTATGTGAGAGATTCGATGCTGTGGCGGTACGCATCCACAAGAAGTTGGCTACAAAATTCCCCTCTCCAAAAACCTCATCACACAGCAGCTTTAGAGTCGCGTGTTCGTTATAGTCAA
>JAFYQC010000119.1 GCA_017547265.1 Kiritimatiellia bacterium
GTTCTCGTTTACGGATGGTGCGGGGGCGAGTTCGCCCGCGCGCCAATGGACAGTTGTTTTTCGGTTGTTTAGGTTGTTTTCATTACAAAGGGGCTCGGTGAAAAACGCAGGTATAATGTAGAACGAGCATTTTCCTTCAAGGCAGGGAAGGCGTCGTTCTTTGACAACTGGCTGAAAGAGAGACGACTTGCAAACATGCCGCCGCGCGCGCCTGCGTCGTCAAAGCGCCGCGCGCGCGTCGGCATGTTCACAAGTCTCGCGCCCTTTCCGGAGTCCGACCTGCAGACACCCTGCGGGTGTTCACAAGTCTCGGCATGGAAAAGCAGTCCCTCCGGGGTCTGCTATAATGCGTCTTGACAAACGCACTCTCCCACGGTGGGAGGTGCAACAAACACCAACAGCAAAACCAAGGAGGAACTGCAATGGAACATTATACATCAATCGGCATCGACGTGGGCGACAAAACTTCGAGGATCTGCGTCATGACGAAAGCGGGCGGCCAGAGGAGGATCGTCGAAGAGCTCACAGTCCCCACGACCAGGGAAGGCTTCAGCGGAGGCCTTGCGGACAAGGACCGGAGCTGGCCGGTGACGTTCGAGACGGGCGTGCACTGCCGCTGGATGAAGGAGCACATCGCCGCGATGGGCTTCAGGGTGTACGTCGCGAACCCCGCCAAGCTCAAGCTGCTGACGGAGTCCGACGCGAAGAACGACCGCAACGACGCGCGCGCCCTGGCGAGGTACACGCTCGCGGACGTCGGGATGCTGCACCCCGTGTTCCTCCGTCCGGACAGCCACCAGCGGATGATACGCCTGCTGGAGGCCTGGCAGGTCCTGGTGCGCACGAGGACGAAGATCATCAACGAGCTGCGCGGGTTCGCGAAGTCCATGGGGTTCCGCATCCCCAGGAAGGACGCGAGCCGATTCCACACGCTGGACCGTTCCGCGTGGCCGGCCGACCTCGAGAGCCTGAGCTGGCAGATGTTCGACGTGCTGGAGGTCATAGCGCTCAAGATCAAGGCGTACGAAAGCCAGATGCGCAAGCTGGCGGACACCGAGGAGTTCAGGCAGGACGTCGGGCGCGTCCGGCAGGTGGTCGGGGTCGGGTTCCTGTGCTCGGTCGCGTTCGTCGCGTTCCTCGGCGGCAACTACGGGAGGTTCGCCAAGGCGCGGGACGTCGGCCCGTACCTTGGGCTTGTGCCGCGGCAGGACCAGTCCGGCGACATGAACAGACAGCTGTCGATCACGAAGAAAGGATCCGGGCTGCTGCGCACGCTGCTCACGGAATGCGCGCAGACCGTGCTCAAGGACGGCGTGAGGGCGACGGACCTAAAGCTCAAGGGGCTCAGGATATGCGAACGGGGAGGGTCAAGCTCGCGGAAGCGGGCGGTCACGGCGGTGGTGCGGGGGCTCGCGGTCACGATGGCGGCGCTGCTGAAGCACCCCGAACGAGAGTACGTCCCGCTCTCCGGGGCAGGCCGGAAGGCGGTCGCGGAGGCCATGGCATGACGGACGCGCGGTTGCCCTGCGGCAGGACGCGGCGAAGCACGCCCTGCCTGCGGGAGCGGTAGCGGGAGCCCCAACCGTCGGAGTAGACCATAACCCTGCCGAGAAAGGAGACTTAAGGCGACATGCGAATGCGCCTGCAGTGAAAGCGACCGATGTCCCGTCCCGGGAGAGTGCGTACTAACGTTGGCACCTGGAGTGCGTGGCGAAGATTGCACACCCGAGCACGGATCGTAGGATGCGCGGGCCCGCAAGGCCAGAGCGCGAATAAAAGCGAGACATCACGGCTTCACGGCAAAGCGGAAATCGCTCGCCGCGATTGGCTATTGACAACTGTTCTCATAAAAACGTTAGTGGAGCCTTTTGCCAGCCTTCGGAGTTTCTCTCTGCAAGGGATGAAAAACAGAGATGTACTCATTTTGCCGTCCATGCGGCCTTGCTTCTGCACGGTAACGCCGGAATATGATAAAATACTGGCATCTCATTCAGCAGCGGCATTGATTCTGTTTTACGCAGATAAGCATTGCCGGTTGCAAATGAAGAAAAGGGAGAAGGATGATGCCGTATGACGATCCAAGCTTGAAGCAATTTGAAAACTACTATCTTTCGCACAAGCCTAACGAGCGCGAGCGCGCCGAGAACTGGGCCATTGCAATCGGCTTGCAGAAAGTAGACGGCCTTACGCCGTCCGAGCATCTCATCTCTGTCGCAAAGAAGCACATCGAAGGCAAGATATCAAGCGAAAAAGCCGTTCGGCTGGTTGACAGGTATTACGAGACGAAGTCCGGCCATGACGAACCGGAGGACAAGAAAGAGGCGGACCGCGTTTCGGCCCGCATCAACCAGATTATCGAAGAAGACGGATTTTACCTTTCGCCCACGTATTTGACAGGCTTGCATGGGCTAATCTTCGAGGGCGTGTTCCCGCATGCTGGCGCGATTCGCGAAGTCAACTCAGCCGGTCGCCTCCGTCGTGTTGGCCCCGACAAGGGCGGTTCTTGGGAAGTCATTGAATCTGTGTTAGACTTTGGTGTGTGATGCGAGCATGGTAAGGACGGAGGGAAAATGACACTAGATAATTTCCGTTGCCGTTGTTGCGGAGAGTGCTGCCGCATCAAGGATGGCATTGTTCGCGTGTCGTCCGCGGAAGTGAAACGCATTGCCTCGTTTCTCGGCATGAGCGAGAGCGACTTCATAGAGCGCGAGACGGAACTTGCCCCCGACCGCAAGAGCCTCATGCTCAAGAGCCGTCCCGATGGGTCATGCGCATACCTTACTGCCGACAATCTTTGTCGCATCAACCAAGTCAAGCCCGACAAGTGCCGAACCTTTCCATTCGAGTGGACCAATCCCGACTCGGCGACTGTTTGCCCAGCTCTGGCCACTCCGTGATCCTTCAATTCAAACCATATCGAAAAGTGACATGAAGACTTATGGCGTGAGCTTTGACGGATTTCAGCCCTCGTGCGGCTGGCCAATGTACAAAAACGTGGAAGAGAAGTTGATTCCGCATTTGAAGTGCGAGGTTGAGCGGTGGCGCGTGCGCCGCGATGCGGCGGCGAGCGAACGGGCTGCGCTTAAAGGGCTGAAGCCCGATATCGACGGATTGGTCAAATCACGCGCAGGACTTGTTGCCAAGTTGCAGTCGCCGATATCGGGCGGAGAGACCAAAGTTGGTGACGTGATTTCGATGGGGGTAAAAGAGGCTGAAATCAAGACGGACGGTACCTGGCCTGAACTTTTTTCATGGCTCACCGAAGCGGCGACCCCACTTGGGCAGATCGCCATTTTCTACAAGCATGCCTGCGAGAGAGCTGATTTCAATCTTGACTGTTATCAGAATTGCCTTGAGTCGACCGAGATAGATATTCGCTTCTGGACTCGCACGCTTGAATTGCAGCATGCCTATTGGGTATTTGAAAAGGCTGAGTTCAAATATAAAACAAAGTTGTGCCGTGGACTGGTGAAGACACTGGTCGATTATATAGGCGACTGCCGCGAGCAATTGGGACGCTTTGACAATGAAGAGAGCAGGTCATCGGCACTCTACAAAGACATCGAATGGCTGCTAAAGGAGGCTGAAGCAGATCTTGCTTACTATCGCCAGATCAAGGCCGATATTGCTGCAGTTGGCGTTGAGGAGGCTCTCAGGCTTTCAAGCCGCAAGATCACGCAACCGACTACTGATATTGACAATGGAGGCGCCTTGAATCAGCCATGAAGAAGATTCCGACATTGTTCAAACGCACATTCGACGAACATCACAGTAAGCACATAACTCCCGGAATTGCGCCGGGGTTTGAGTGGGTGCTGGAGGGGCGCGGCATCGCCACGGAGCCAATGCGTCACAGACGGCTCCAAAGCATCACAGTGATGCTTTGGATGATGCTTTGGAATCGCGGCTTTTTATGCTTTAAAAAAGGCACCGTCTTCAGACCAGAACGAGCTAGCTGCGATTCTTGGCGTTTCTCAGGCAACAGTGCAACGATGTTTCAAACGGCTACTTAAGGCAGGTAATGTTGTGCGTGTCGGTGGAAAGCACTTCGGCCATTGGGAGGTCATTAAGCCCGCGTAAGATTTCGTCGTGTGGCGCGAGTATAGGGTAGAGGGAGCAAAATCAAGAGTGGAAAATGAGGTGCAGATGACGGAGTGGGCGACGCAGAAGTTTGTGGAGTCACACAACAGCGCTGGAATATGGTAAAATACAAGTATCAATGACAAAGCCTTGTGAACCATCTGCTCGCATCATCCCTTGTTCCCTGAAGTGCTTCGCACGAAGGAGTATCCTCGTCGCTGACATGGGAACGTCGCCCGCCGTGCTGACGAACGCGGTGTGGACGCTCGTGCTCAATAGAAACGCGATGTGAAGTGAAAATGATATAATATGGGGAGATGATTATGAGTAGGCGTGAAACAAGTTAAAACCTATGTGTTGTTGGACGAATTTTACGATTCAAATGACTAAAACCATTTTTCTGTTGAGAACGGAAATGAAATGCGACTTGTGAGGTTGAAATGAGGAAAACGAAATCAAGCGAAGCAAGAGATTTGCTGAAGGAAGGCCAGAAGGCTGGCCTTGTTCGTTTGTCTGATGATGGCAAGCGAATCGAATATCTCAAACACGGCATTTCGCGCGACTATACGAAGCCAGAGGCGCCGATTGAGGCGAAAGCATATCTCTCGCTTGTTCTTCAATATGACTACCCTGATGAGCGCATACGGTTATTTTCGCCGGTGACGATCGGTTCATCACAGCGCGAAGCGGACATCGAGGTCTATGCGGACGCGAAGCAGGAAAAGCCGCTTGTCATCGTCGAATGCAAAAAGGAGGTTGTGAGCGAAGCTGAGTTCCGACAGGCCGTAGAACAAGCATTTTCATACGCGGTTGCTGAGGGCGCGAAATATGTTTGGACGACTTCTGGAATCAAGAATGAGTATTATGAAGTTCCATCGGAAAAGCCTAAGGCGCGTCGGACGGTTGCCGACATTCCGAGATTTGGCGAGGCTGGGATTGCGAAATACCGTTATGCGGTCAATGGCGGGGTAGGACGTGACGGACAGAAACATTTCCCCTTGAAGACAGTTGCCGAGGATGAGCTTACACATCGTTTCGCGCAGGCGCACCAAGCACTTTGGGGCGGTGGCGAATTGAATCCTTCGGATGCCTTTGACGAATTTGACAAGTTGGTTTTCTGCAAGATATGGGACGAGCGCAAGGAACGCGACGATGGCGAGCCGTACGATTTTCAAGTCATCGACGAAGGTACGATGGAGCAGACCAACGATGCCCTGTTGAAACGGCTCAAACGCCTTTATGAAGAAGGGCGCAAGAAGGCGCCTGAAGTGTTCAAGGACGACATTCGTCTTTCTGCGATAAAAGTCAAGACGGTCGTGTCCTACCTTGAGGACGTCAATCTTTCGGCAACAGACCTTGATGCGAA
>JAFYQC010000001.1 GCA_017547265.1 Kiritimatiellia bacterium
CATTCCCCGTTCCCCATTCCCCATATCTTGCTTACGGCCGAAGGCTCAGAAGCAAGATACTTCGCTGGGTCGGCATCCCGTGTGGCGTGGGCTTTGCGCCGACAAAGACCCTCGCCAAGATCGCCAACCACATCGGCAAGAAGCAACCATGTGGCGTCTTCTTACTTCCGGACGATCCGACGGAAATCCTCGCCTCGCTTCCCGCTGGCGAGGTGTGGGGCGTTGGACGCCGCCTTGCGCTGAAGCTTCGCGCCGAGCGCATCTTCTCGGCAAAAGACCTCCGCGATGCCAGCGACGATGTGATCCGATCCGTCGGCGGCGTGGTGCTTCTTCGCACCGCGACCGAGCTTCGCGGCAAGCCGTGCAACGAGGAAAGGGATTACGACGCCGATCCAGACAGCGTTTCGTGTTCGCGCTCCTTCGGTGAGCCGGTGACTACGCTCGACGGCATATCGGAATCTCTCGCCTCGTTTACTGCACAGGCAGCGACGAAGCTCCGCAAGCACAGTATGCTTGCAGCGGGGTGCAACATCTACGCGCAGATTTTCCGTTCGGGTGGAGGAGGGGAGTGCATCGAGCGGACGGTCATGTTCCCCGAGCCAACAGATGCAACTAATGCAATGCTCGACGCAATCCGCCCGGAAGTGCCTGCGCTCTTCCTGCCCGGAACACGCTACCGCAAGACGGGCGTCGTTTTCTTCGGACTTGAGAAAGTCGGCACGGCCCGCCAGATGGACTTGTTTTCGCCGCCCGTGGAATCGAAAGCTTCGCCCCTCTACAAGGCAATCGACGCAATCAACGCCCGCTACGGCAAAGGCAAGGTGTTCTCCGCTTCCGAAGGCATAGGCGAGAGGTCGTGGAAGATGAAGCGGTCGAAACTCTCCAAACGCGCCTCGACCCGCTGGGACGAGCTGCTGGTGGTTCGATAAAAAGCTAATTCCAGCCCTACAATCACCATCGTGGGCGTTGACAAGTAGGATTAAAATATCCTATAATACCCACCGAGGCACATAGATAGGATATTTCTAATGTACATTGACACCGACAAGATTGTCACTATGACGGCGGCGAATCAAAACTTCTCCGCTGTCGCTCGGCAGACGGAAAGGGACGGTAAGTCCGTGATATTCAAGAACAACCGCCCCAAATACATTCTAATCGACCTTGATGGCGGCGAGTATCTCGACCTCACCGAGGACGAGAGAATTGACGTTGTCGCAAGGCGCATTATGAAGCAACACAAGGCCGCGTTTCTGGAGCTGGCGAAATGACGAAGTTCTCCAAAGATAAGGTCCTCCTGCTTCACCAGTACATCGCGTCGGAAACAGGCGGCAGCGTGGGACTTCGCGACGAGGGGCTTCTCGAGTCGGCGCTTGAAAGCGCGTTTGCCACTTTCGAAGGGAAGGAACTCTATCCAACGAAAGAGGAGAAAGCGGCTCGCATCGGCGCGTCGCTCGTCGCGAATCACGCGTTCCTCGACGGCAACAAGAGAATCGGCATGTATGTGATGCTGACGTTTCTTGAAGTGAACGGGATTAGGCTCCAATGCACCGACGAGGAGATCGTCCACGCCGGCTTGTCGCTCGCCGAAGGCTCCATGGGCTACGACGAACTCCTCGCCTGGATCCGCGAACATGTAATGCCGCAAGAAACCGGGAAATGCGTGATTGTGACCCATTCGGCTGGAGGATCATGTTGACGAGGAGCATGATCACATCGCCGGAAAGCGTGTCCACGGGTCGTGATTGTGATGACAGCAAAGGATGACCTGATATGTTCTACGGAAACAAACATTCTGACTTGAAGCCGGCGAACCGGGAATATGCATTCGTAGGGTCGCTTGGCGGTTTGTATCGGATGCTGCTCGGCTGCTGGCGGCGCGAGACGTGCGCGCCGCGTATGCAGGAGAAGTGGAGCGCGTCCAACCCAACCTGCGGGCAATGCTCCATCACGGCATTTCTGGTTCAGGACATCTTCGGGGGAGAGGTGTATGGCGTGCCGAACGGCGATGGCAACTACCATTGTTTCAATGCCGTGGGCGATGCCGTGTTCGACCTGACCAGCGAGCAATTCGACCATCCCCTTGCGTACACGATGGACTTCCCGCAGAGCCGCGAGACGCATTTCGCCAAGACGGAAAAGAAGTTGCGCTACGAAGCGTTGAAGCTTGCGCTTATGAAACACCATGGATCGGATTCAGGCTGCCCGGATATGTCGAAGGCGTAAATGCTCCAGGCTGGCACCTCCACTTCGTGGATGCCGAAAGGCGGCGCGGCGGCCATATGGTCAACTTTTCGCTGCGCGAGGGCGTGTTGCGGTATTGCTACGCAAACGGCTTTCAGATTCGGCTGCCCGATGCGGCAACACTTGCGGGACTTGATCTCGCGCGGGATTGGAGTGGGGAACTGAAACGGGCCGAAGCGGAGCGGTGAATCCAGGCCGCGTCAATGGCAGCGGACGTCCATAGCGCTTCGGGCAGTCGCTCTTGTTCGCTCCGCCCGTGCCGAGGCAGCGAATATGTTATTTTGGATTCGAACCGAGAAACTCTTTCAGAGCCTTTGCGCGTTTAGGATATCGATACCAGTTTACAATCTTCCCCGATGCATCGACCCTAACAACATATGTAGGAGGTTCATATGAGCACGGCATATAGCAATAGCCCGGCCTCTCGCCTATTACCTTTGCATACACATATCCGTTGGCAGAATAGAAATCGTTTTGCACTTTGAATAACTTCAAAGGCTCTTCCTCATAAGAACCGCTTTCATCTTTACTTTCCGGCAAATCAACAGTCGCAAGCCCGAACTGAAACTCAAGGGCATGGCCATCAATAATTCCTTTCATATTCGCTACTTTATTCCAACAGGATGCGTCTTCACCCTCAAGAAGCCAAGCATTTAACAAGTCAACATAGAGACACTCTCCCCAATCAGGTCCAACATGCGAACCCCTGACACCCCTCCTTGCCTTATCACATTTCTCTTGGATTTGGGCTATAACGCTTTTGGCTCTCAAAGCATTATACTTCTCGCCTGTTGACTTTGCCTTAAAGATTTTCCATTGCAACAACATCTGCCAAAACTGATCTTTGAGATTATAAATGGCAGACATTCTATGAGCAAGATCTGAATTTGTCTCGCCTGGAATCTCGTCAATTGAATCGATAATCTTCTGAACCTTATTCCATTCGTCGTGAATATCCTTTTCTGTTGCCGTCCTCAACCAACGGCGTCGCTCTGTCGACAGCATATACGGTTGATCATGGCGGAGAATCATCTGGTTGATATCTATCGGATTGTCGAAACTCTTTGGCCATACTATAAACCCCGTCTCCCACTCACCGCCGCCAATTTGACGAATACCATCAGGTATGTTGTCCAACTCATGCCACGTGTGAGTTCTCCAATCAAAATCTTCTCGCATGTGTTCTGCGCCGACCATGACACCACCAAAGAACAATCCTGCATATATCGCATGTGTTTTGTCAGGACGATCTTCTCGCACAAATCCGCAATAGTATCTGCCGAAACGAAAAAGCGGCCTGTCCGGAGCTAGCACAGTCCATGTGTTTGTCTGCCCATTTACAACAACGGATGCGACGCCATTGTTGAAATTGTCGCACGGTTCAAACTCCCAGCGATCAATGTTTTCGCGTGTCCATCCATTGGTGTGTGTTTGTAGGTTACAACTGCCGACATTCCCAAGATGCGGGAAACAGAAATCAATTGGGGCATTGAGCAAAACCCTTGCGGACGTTATGTTGCTACTCGCGCACTGGGATGCGTTGATGCACACGGTTAATCCTATGACGAATAACAGCACTGTATAAACTTTTGCTTCATGTTGACAACACCAACTCGACCTTGAATTCCTTAGTGCGTATTCCAATATTCCATATCAGCATATTCAGGATCATCGCACTCAAGATCAAATTTGTGGCTGCGTTCAGCATCCTCGGCATCACGTTCTTGCCTATATTTCTCCACCTCCCATTCATATTCATCTTTGCGCCTTTGTCGCTCTGCCTCAATTTCCTCTTGCAAGTGTCCACATCGCGCGGCAAATGCGGGTTGACGCTCCAACAAGTCAACCCAATTGCCAATGGTCAGGCGCGTCAAGTCGCACCTATCAGAAAGCTGAGGGAATGTGCCAAGCAATTGCACTATGTCATCCCCAGACAAATCACCCCAGTCTAAATCCTTTTTGAAAATCTTTTCTTCCGCTTCTTCGTTTTCAATACGAGTCAAACGACAATTGACAGGAATCCTACGAGTCACACTAGTGACATGAGAATACTTAAAATCCAAAAAATGCCGCATTAACCATTTCTTGTCTTGATTAGAGAATCTGTTCCAAACATTTTTATCGTTGGCGTCACATCTAGCATTACATAACAATTCCATGAACCACACATGCTCATCTTCGCCACTTCCTGTGGACTCGTAAAGTTTTTCACAATCACAATACTCAGCAAACTCAGGGAGCTTGCTTAGTGTTTGCACCAAGTCCCTGCCTGATATGGCTTTCCAATCGCGATACGTTGCGAATTGCGGCCGTCGTTTCAACAAAGCTATCCAAGCGTATGCATCTAGTTTAGACCAGTCGCAAAGACCTGAAAGTGCAGGTTGCGCCTGAAG
>JAFYQC010000120.1 GCA_017547265.1 Kiritimatiellia bacterium
CATGTCTCACGCAGTTCCGCCTCCATGAGAGGATGGTCGTATGCGACTGGCTCCTCGCCGTTCTTGCGGCGAACGAACGTTGAAACATACTCAATCGGCCCCGGACGGTATAGCGCGTTCATGGCCACAAGGTCATCAAGGCATTTTGGCTTGAGTGCCGTGAGCCAACGTTTCATTCCGTCAGACTCAAACTGAAAAATATGCCCCGTATCGCCCCTTGCAAAGACCTCCATCGTTTCAGGTTCATCATACGGGATCTTGTTGAGATCGATTATCTGTCCTTTCCGTTCCCTGATCAGGTTTATGCAGTTCTTTTGCTCACCCAATGTCTTCAGTCCAAGAATATCAAACTTTACGAGTCCAACCGGCTCGACATAGTGTCCGTCATATTGCGTGACAAGGCCAGCACCGCCTAATTCTCGCTGCTCACGAGACATGACCGGCAGGACTTCCGAAAGCGGTTTGCGCGAGATGACAATTCCGCAGGCATGAATTCCCTGCTGCCGGACGCACCCCTCAAGCTTCTCCGCTATGCGCAGCACCTTCTTTTCAAGGTCTTTTCCGTTTTCTCGGATATTTCGCAACCCCTTGGATTGCTTATACGCTCGATCAAAGGTTATTCGAGGTATCTCCGGAACAAGTTTTGCAAGCCGATTTGCATCCGTTATCGACATTCCTACCACGCGCGACACATCCTTGATGGCGCTCTTCGGTGCCATCTGCCCAAATGTGATAATATGCGCAACATGGTCACGCCCGTATTTCTCTGTGATATACCGCAGGACTTTTTCTCTCCCCAAGTCATCAAAGTCGATGTCAATGTCGGGCATTGAGATTCGGTCTGGATTGAGGAACCGCTCAAAGAGAAGTCCATGTTTGATTGGATCGACATTCGTTATTCCAAGGGAGTAGGCGACAGCGCTGCCAGCAGCAGAACCGCGCCCAGGACCGATCCAGCACCCCATCCGACGCACAGCCGCAACGTAGTCTTGAACGACAAGGAAATAAGACGCAAAATCCATGCAACGACAAGTGTCGCAGAAATGCCCAATGGTTGACAGCTCGAATTCAAGCCTATCGGACACTTCCTTTGGCAATGGATTCCCCCATCGCTTAAGCGCGCCCTCTGTCACAAGGTGGCGTAGATACGCCATGCTGGAATTGAACTCAGCCGGGATCGGAAATTCGATAACCTCTTGCAGTTCGTAAAGATCATAGTCCTCGGTTCCGTCCGCAAGCCGTCGCGTGTTCTCAATCCATTCGGGATGTCGGGGGAAATACGCCACAAGTTCCTCTCGTGGCATCAAATACTCGGTTCCATTGCATTGGCGACGGTCTGCGCTGGACATCTTCTTTCCATCGAAGATTGCGCAATAGGTATCATACGACTCTGCATCGTCCTTGTCGATAAAACGCACTGGCGGCATCGCGCAAACATTGGCTATTTCCCAGTCGGGGAATTCATCGTCATCGCTTTCAGCCATGAATGCGAAATCGCTACGAAACGTCGCGAAGCAAGTCTCTGACAAATTGATCTCCTTGCTCCCGGCAAGGCATATCACGCCTTTGCGCCTTTTCAGAACGGAATCAAGCGGCACGACAAGTTCACCGTCTCGTCCTTGAACAGCGTTTTCAGATGCAAGGCGTGCAAGATGGTGATAGCCCCGTTTATTCTTCGCGAGAAGCACGAGCGGCGCATCGACGCCACGCTCTTTTATCCATACGGAAAGGCCAATAATCGGCTTTATGAGCGGAAGTCCACCAAAGTCGAGGCCATAGTCGAGACGCTTCGAGCGGCACGACTTATGGAACTCTACGGCTCCGCACAGATTCGTATCGACAAGAGCCATTGCAGGGAATGCCATCTCTCTCGCCTTACGGACAAGCCGTGGAATCTGACAGATGGAATCGCCGATAGAATATGTAGAACGAACATTAAGAGGCACAGAGTCGTTCATGTCAGCGAACCTCCTTGTCCGTGTCAATCACCGCTTCGACGGTCGTTGCATCGAAGTCGAACTTGTAGATGTCGTTGTCGCGCATGGCGTCGAATATCTCGCCATGCATCGAACCGAACCTCTCTTTTGCCTCGACCATGTTCGTGACAGGCGTAGCGATTATGAGAAACTTCATGTTCTTCAGCTTCAACGCGCTTGCCCATCCGCGCAGGTTTACCTTGAACGCCTCCATCTTCGTGACGTGATCGGCATCATTCGGATCATAGAAGAGCTGGTAGATGAGAACCGGAATCGTACCGCCCTTTATGCCAGCCTTGTTACAGGCGGATGCCGTTCGATGAAGGAACTGGTAGGAAATATCCATGCAGTTTGAAGCGAACTCCCCAAGGCCAGAGAGGCCTGTGCAGCCTGCGTTGTGGATGTAGCACAACCACGCCCTGTGTATGCGATGGCGAAGGAGAATGTCTGCCGATGACGTTCCCTCGTTCATCCATTCCCGCACCGTTTTGTCAGAATAATACACATACTCCGTCATCTTGCCCTCGACGGCAATCTGAAAGCCGGCTTCAAGGATCATGATATCCGTCATCGATGGACGGCCTATCCTCTCTCCGTCAAAGAGCGCGTCCGTAGGAAACTCGAAGAACTTTAACGCACAGACAGGGTTGAAGTCTGGAAGGTGTTTCGAGAGAAGCCCTCCGATTCTTCCGAGATTGGCTGGTTGCCAAAATTCCGCGAGTGGGATTGAACTTGTCCGCCACGAATTCACCTTGGTCTTCCCAAGTTCGTTCAACACCTCGCCGTAAGTTCCTCGGGCAAAGCCGAAGAAATAACCTCTTTCGTCATCTATCATCTGTTTTCTGTTTTTCATACTGTTTGTCCTTTGTCGCCGCATATTCTATCAGAACCCGTCAAGCAAAATAATTTCCGTTGACGCCCGTTCCCACGGCGGGCCGCTGTTCATCTGCCAGCTGAATCATCAGGCACTTCCCTCTGCATTGGTTCTCCCGAGAAGAACTGCCGCAACCGTTCGCGGCGATTGGCATTGGTAGCAATGGCTACGCCTAAAAAAGCGCCTTCTGCCAGCACGATGATTAGCAACCACTTCAACATCCTGTTCATAAGTCTCCTTAGCAAATGTCTCGTCGTGTCCTTTGAGAAGAAAATACGCGAAAGAACTTTCGAGCAATGCACCTTCAACGAGATGAAAGATTGCCTGTCCGACGGCGACTCAATACGGGAATGGGATTCATCCATAGCACACCTCAAAGTCAGATTTTCAGGCAAATGACGAACAACTCGGCCGCAATCACGACGAGCGAACTTGCCATCACGAAACCGACAATCGTCAGCAAGCGTCCCCAGTCTCGGAATGCCGCCGCAGACGCCTTGAGGTCGTCAACCCACTTCATCGCGCCAGCCTCCAAAGGATGTGTGGAGGCAGATCGACAACGCTCCCGCACTTGGGGCAGACATACTTGTACCCGCCCGGCTCGCGCCCTGTCGGGAACGGCGGCGTCCGCTTCACCGGTTTCATCGACCGGCAACCGCACTTCGGGCAGCGTGGTCGAAGCATCAATGCTCTGATGTAGTCAAACATACACCAGCACATTAGCAACATCCATGCCAAGCCGGAAATTGACACGGATTAGGACAGTTTGCCCCTATTCATGGCTACAAATCAACCACCAATGGGCAAAATCTCATCAGCGCCGCAAATGCGGACGGCTACATCCCTCGCGCCTTGCGGATCGTGTCCCACGCATCGTTGATCCGCGCCATCTGCTCCGTAGCCGCCGCAACACGCCCCTCAGACGCGCCGGAGGCGCGGAGGATGTCCGGGTGGCACTTCTTGGCC
>JAFYQC010000121.1 GCA_017547265.1 Kiritimatiellia bacterium
GGAGACGCTTTTGATGAAGCGTTGCCGCACGCGTGCCGTCTTCGACAAGTGCGTCGAGATGATCAACGGCTTCAAGGACTACTACACTTCGCACAACCAGGTGTGCTACGAGAACCCGAGCCCGGGCAACAAGGCGGGCGGCATCACGACGCTCGAGGACAAGTCGCTCGGCTGCGTACAGAAGGGCGGCTCGTCGCCGGTAGAGGACGTGCTCCTGTACGGCGAGAGCGTTAAGGCGCACGGGCTTTCGCTCATGACAGGACCGGGAAACGACCTCGTCGCGTCTACGGTGCTTGCAGCGGCAGGTTGCCACCTGATCCTTTTCACCACGGGTCGCGGCACTCCCTTCGGGTGCGTCATTCCCACGATGAAAGTGGCGACGAACGACACGCTCGCCGCGAACAAACCCAACTGGATTGACTGGAACGCAATGTCGAATCCCGACGTCGAGGAGTTTGCGAAGAAGGTTCTTGCCGTCGCCTCTGGCGAGAAGGCGAAAAACGAGTTAAGCGGCGCACAGGGTATCGCAATCTTCAAGGACGGCGTTACGCTGTAGGTGGAATGGGATGAGGGTCTTCGCGCTTCTCTTCCTGGCGTTTTTGGCGAGTGGCGCGTCGGCCATCGACATCTCCAACCGCTACAGAAGCCCGCGAAACGCCGAGCGGAGAGTGCGAAAGTCCACCGAACTCATCGTTCTCCACACAACAGAGGCCCCGGCAAGGAGTTCGCTCAACAAGCTTTGCGAACGCGGCGAGGCGCATTACTGCGTCACCGAGGTCGGCACAATCTACCGCATCATCGATCGCGACCGCGTCGCGTTCCATGCAGGCCGCTCAATGTGGAATGGCAAGGAGGACGTTGACGAGTTCTCGGTCGGCATAGAGTGCGTCGGCTACCACGACAAGGCAATGGGTATGGTGCAGATCCGCGCGATACGCGATCTCGTGAAGGAGCTGCAGAAGATGTACAAGATTCCCGACGAGCGCGTTGTGTGTCATAGCCATGTCGCATACGGAGCGCCGAACAAGTGGCAGAAAAAGAACCACCGCGGCAGAAAGCGCTGCGGGATGCTCTTTGCGATGCCGTCGGTGCGCACGCAGCTCGGTCTTGCGAGGCGTCCGGCGAGCGATGCCGACGTGCGCGCGAAGCGGCTTGTCGTTGGAGACGATTACCTGAGGCGCGTCCTCTATGGGAACGTCGATACGATGAAGTCCTCCTATCCGAAGACTCCTGCTCAGACGTCGGCGCAGGAAGGCGGAGGGCTCCTCGCGTGGCTGCGCGGCGACACGAAGAAGCCCGACACGAAGAAACCCGACGCGGGGAAGACGCAGATTTCGGCAAAGAACCCGCCACCGCCACCGCCCAAGCTTGTTCCCGCTCCGACGGCGCCTGTTGCGCCGACATCGCCGCCGAAATCGATAGCAGAGCTCAAGGCCAGGGGCTATGTGTTCAAGGGATCGGTGACGAAGGGCGTCACTGCGAGCAAGATTGCGGGCGGTCGCTGGAACTCGAAGGACACATATTACACGATCAGGAACAAGGTGATACCAGGCGATGCCATAGACCCGGCGCACATCGAGAACGGGATGGGCATTTGGATGAAGTGAGCTATTGACGCAAGCGGACGGGTTTTGATATACTATACATCCACAAGTCATGGCCAGGTTAGCACAGTTGGTAGTGCGGCTCATTCGTAATGAGCAGGTCGGGGGTTCGAGTCCCTTACCTGGCTCCAAGATGGCGGGAGTAGATCAATTGGTTAGATCAACAGATTGTGATTCTGTGGGTTGCGGGTTCGAGTCCCGTCTCCTGCCCCAGGCGAGTAACTTAGGGATAGGGGAAAACAGATGACCGTTGTTCAGTCGCTTATCGATCTTCAGGAAGTTGACGGGCGCATTCGTGAGCTTGAGCTCGAGTTGAAGGATCTCCCCCGCCGCAAGGCACAGGAAACGGCGCGGCTTTCGGGCGTCTCGGCCGACCTTCAGGCCGCCAAGGCAAATCAGGAACTTGCAAACCAGCGCGTCAAGGGCTTTGAAGAGGACGCGAAGGCGCTTAGGGAGAAGATCCAGCAGCTTAAGACGACCCAGATGGGGCTCAAGTCGAACAAGGAGTACCAGCAATACTCGATCCAGATCGACCTCGTCTCCCACGACCTCGAGGCGACGGAGAACAACCAGCTCGCCGCGATGGACGAACTTCCTTCGGCCGAGGCCAGGATTGCCGACGCGCAGGCGAAGTTCGACCAGGAGGCCGGCGGCGTCAAGGCGTTTTGCGACGAAATCGACGAGCGCATCGCGGCGGTTACGGCCGAGCTTGCGGAGGCCCAGAAGGAGCGCGCCGAAAAGGCGAAGCTCGTGACGGACCCGCGCTTCATGCTCTACTACGAGCGTCTGCGCACGAAGAGGTGGCCGGTTGTCGTCACGCTCACACACGACGGAGTATGCGACGGTTGCCATCTCGTCCAGCCGCCGAGCGTGTCGCAGCTCGTCGACCACAATGCGGGCCTTGTTGCCTGCACGATGTGCGGCCGCATCCTGTATCGCGATATTTGACAATTTCTCCTGAAGCGGCGCGCGAGCGACCGGTCGCTGCCGCAAGGCAGAGGAAAGTCCGGACTCCGCAGGGCAGAGGATCCGCTCGTCAAGGGCGGAGGGCGCACGGCAATCGTGCGCGACGGAAAGTGCCACAGAGAATAGACAGCGAAGGGCTCGCAAAGCGAGGAAGCGATTCCGAGCGCGGGAGTGAGTGAGTAAGGGCGCAAGCCCGAACGGAACGAACGACCAAGCGAGCTCCGCAATGGTGAAAGGGTGGCGTAAGAGACCACCGGCGCGGCTGAAACGCCGCGCGCAGGGCAAACCCTCCTCGGAGCAAGATCAAATAGGGGATCGAACGGGCGGCCCGCTCGGCTGGTGCCGTAAAGGATGCCATGAGATTCCGGGTTGATTGCATAGAGGAATGATCGGAGCACGTCGCAAGGCGTGTGAACAGAATCTGGCTTATTCGCCGCGCGCCGCTTCAGGAGAAAACTTTTCCAGGAGAAAGCTTTTGCAGTGAATCCTGCGTCTGGAAGGGTGGGCGATACTGGACTCGGACCAGTGACCCCTACCGTGTGAAGGTAATGCTCTAACCAACTGAGCTAATCGCCCTGGGGTGAAAAACGCGGATAGTATACCATACTCTGCCGATGCTTTCAAGTAGCCGCCGACACCGAATTATATGATATAATATTCCGACTATGAAGATTACCGATGACATTCTCTATGTCGGCGTCAACGACCACGACGTCGATCTCTTCGAAGGCCAGTTCGAAGTCCCGCTCGGCATGGCCTACAATTCCTACGTAGTCAAGGGCGAGAAGGTCGCCGTGATGGACACGGTCGACGCGCGCTTTGGCGACGAATGGCTTAAGAACGTCGCAGCCGCGACCGACAAGGTCGACTATCTTGTCGTCCACCACATGGAGCCCGACCACTCCTCGAACATCGCGCGCTTTGCAGAGATGTACCCGAATGCGAAGATCGTCTCTTCCATGCCGGCGTTCGCGATTATGAAGAACTACTTCGGCACCGATTTCGCAGACCGTCGCGTCGTCGTGAAAGAAGGCGACACGCTCGACCTCGGCGGGCACACGCTTGCGTTCGTTGGCGCTCCGATGGTGCACTGGCCTGAAGTCGTCGTCAGCTACGACACGGCGACGAAGACGCTTTTCTCCGCCGATGGCTTCGGCAAGTTCGGCGCAAACGACAAGGTTGATCCCGAGGGATGGGACTGCGAGGCGCGTCGCTACTACTTCGGCATCGTCGGCAAGTTCGGCATGCAGGTGCAGGCGCTTCTCAAGAAGGCGGCGACGCTCGACATCGCGCGCATCTGCCCGCTTCACGGTCCGGTGCTCCAGACTCCCGAGGAAATCGCCCATGTCGTCAAGCAGTACCAGACCTGGAGCTCCTACGGCGTCGAGACCGAGGGCGTATGCGTTGCCTACACTTCGGTCTACGGCCACACCAAGGCCGTCGTCGAGAAGTTCTGCGAGATCCTTAAGGCGAAGGGCTGCCCCAAGGTCGCCTGCGCCGACCTCGCTCGCGACGACATGTACGAGACGATCGAGGACGGTTTCCGCTATGGACGGCTCATTCTTGCGACGACTACTTACAACACCGGAGTCTTCCCGAAGATGGAGGAGTACATCCGCCATCTCCTTCGGCGCAACTACCAGAACCGCAAGGTCGGTTTCATCGAGAACGGCTCGTGGGGCCCGATGGCCGCGAAGGGCATGAAGGACCTTCTCGCCGCCGCGAAGGGGCTCTCGTTCTGCGAGGCGACCGTCACGGTGAAGGGCGCGATGACGGACGACACCGTCGCGCAGCTCGAGAAGCTTGCCGACGAAATACTGAAGTAGGTTTAGCCGCAGCAAGCGAGATGAGAAACAGGGTCGCAGAGCACGTCGCAGCGCTGCCGAAGAGCGGAATAAGGAAGTTCTTCGACATCGTCGCCCAGTCGAAGGACATCGTGTCCCTCGGCGTAGGCGAGCCAGACTTCGACACACCCTGGCACATTTCCCGCGCCGCGGTCACCTGTCTCGAAAATGGCGGCACGCACTACACCTCGAATCTCGGAACGCCCGAGCTGAGGCAGGCGATATGCCGCTATCTCGATCGCCGCTTCTGCGCGAAGTTCGACTGGAAGTGCGAGGTGCTTGCGACGGTGGGCGTTTCCGAGGCGATAGACCTCGCGATACGCGCCATCTGCTCTCCTGGCGACGAAGTGCTCTACCACGAACCGTGCTTCGTGTCGTATGCGCCGACGATCCGCCTCGCCCATGCAGTTCCCGTCTGCGTCGAGACCCGCGTGGAGGACGAGTTCCGCCTTACAGTCGACGAACTCGAGAAGAAGGTCACGCCGAAGACGAAGGCCGTGCTCTTGAACTTCCCCTGCAACCCGACTGGCGCAACGCTTTCGCGCGACGACATGGCGGCGATCCTCGACTTCTGCGAAAGGCACGACATAATTCTTCTTGCGGACGAAGTCTACTCGGAGCTTAACTACGAGATCTCGGGGGAAGAGAATTTTAACGCAGAGACGCAGAGTCGCAGAGATGCGGAGAGTAGGGAAGCCAATGTGCTCCCGTCGTTTGCGGCGTTTCCTGAATACCGCGAGCGAGTGATTTTGCTGAACGGCTTTTCGAAGTCGTGGGCGATGACAGGCTACCGCCTCGGCTATGCATGCGGGCCTACCGACGTCATCGACGCGATGATGAAGATTCACCAGTACGGCATAATGTCCGCGCCGACGCTCGCGCAGGCGGCGGGAGTCGAAGCGATGGACTTCGGCGACAAGGATGTTGATCGCATGCGCCGCGAATACAAGAAGCGCCGCGACTGGCTCGTTCCCGTGCTTAACGAAATGGGTCTCACGACGCTTATGCCGAAGGGCGCGTTTTATCTTTTTGTCGATGTGCGCTCCACGGGTCTTTCCGACGAGGAATTTGCGTTGAAGCTCCTCAAGGAGTTTGGCGTCGCCTGTGTTCCGGGCACGGCGTTCGGTGCGTGCGGCGCCGGGTTCGTTCGCATGTCCTACGCGACGTCGCTCGACAAGATCAAGCTCGCGGCGTCGCGCATCGCGAAGATGCTGAAGTCGATTTCGTAGGTGACGGCATGCGCGGCGAACGGACAGTGCTTGTGACTGGCGGTACGAAGCGTATTGGCAAGACGATCGCCGACGCCTTGCGCGCCGATGGTTGGCGTGTCATAACGAGTTCGCACCGTGCAGACGCAGGCGCCGACATTGTCGCTGACCTTGCGGAGCCGCTTGGCGCGGCAAAACTCTATTCTGCGTGCCTGCGGATGCTTGGCGGCAATCCGCCTGACGCGCTCGTCAACAACGCGGCGCTTTTCGTCGGCGACGATGCGACGCTTGAGGCCGTGAATTTCGAGGCGCCGCGCAAGCTCACGACCTTGATGGCAGGGCGTGAGACTGGGCGTGGCGCTGTCGTGAACATTCTCGACTGTCGTGTGCTTGGCGGGGTCGAGCCGCGCGATGCATACGAGAGGACGAAGCGCGAGCTTCTTGAGAACACCGCGAAATCCGCGGCGCTTTTTGCCGACACGATTCGCGTGAACGCAGTCGCTCCAGGTCCTGTGCTTGCGCCGGAGGGTGTGAGCGAGAAGGCGGGCGAGATGCCGCTTGGGAGGCCTCGGCTTGAAGACGTCGCCCGCGCTGTCGTCTTTCTTCTCGAGGCAACTGCCACGACCGGCTGCATTATCCCAGTCGACGGCGGGCAGTCGCTTCTCTGGATGGGAGACAGTCTATGACTGCGTATTTTGACA
>JAFYQC010000122.1 GCA_017547265.1 Kiritimatiellia bacterium
ACGAACGCCATGCCCTTCTTCGCGGCGCAATTGCCACGCTTGCGGAAAACGACCGCGCGATCATCGAGCTGCGCCACTTCGACGGAATGGGCAATTCGGAATGTGCCGCCGCTCTCGGAATCGAGCCTAAGGCGGCGTCCATCCGCTATGTCCGAGCCCTTGAACGCCTGCAGCAGAAGCTAATGGAACTATCATGCTTTCAGAAGAACACATGACTAATGCGCTCCGCTCGCTTGCGGTGGAACTCGACACGCTCGCGGCCTCAGACATGGGAGAGCCGATGCGCATCGACAATCCGCCCGCAATTCCAGACTTCCGACTTGGCCCCCTTCTCGGACGCGGCGGAATGGGCGCTGTCTATCGTGCGGAGCAAGTCTCCCTGGTGCGCGAAGTTGCCGTTAAACTCGTGATAGCCGCGCAAAGCGGCGATTTCCCCGAAGAGGCGAGGACTGTCGCCCAACTACACCATCCTAACATCATACAGGTCTATGCGGCAGGGCGTGTCGATAACTTGTGCTGATTCGCAATGGAACTTGCACAGGGCGAAAGCGCAAACAACCACACATTCGAGTCCGAAGAGGAAGTCGTGCGCTTTGGAATCTGCGTCGCCGAAGCGCTTTCATACGCGCACCGATGCGGCATAATCCACCGCGACGTCAAACCATCCAACATATTCCTTTGCTCGGACGGTTCCGCAAAACTCGGCGACTTCGGCCTCGCGTGTCTCGCATCAAAGACCGCTTTCGATGGCGGCGGCACAAAGAACTACATGGCGCCAGAACCTCTTACAGGCGGGGAGGCGACGGCGGCGAGCGATCAGTATGCGCTTGGTGTCACGCTACGAGAATTGGTTAGCCGCGCTACCCATGACATGACGCCAACACCAGACTTCGACGCGATTCTTTCAAAGGCAACTGCGCCTGATCCGTCGAACCGCTACGATGGCATTGGAGCGATGCTTGCCGACCTGCGCCGTTTCCTCGCGCACGAGCCTGTCACCGCAAATCCGCCGTCGCCCTTGCGCCGTTTCCGCCTTTTTGCGCGACGCAATCCGCTTGCGGCATCCGGCATCACAGCAGCCGCACTTCTCCTCGCTGCTTTCGTCGCTGCGCTCGCAGTTGGCTATGTAAAGACTTCACGTGCGCTGGAAGCGACGCATCAGGAAGCGGCGCGAGCGGCCCAGTCACTCGCCGCTACGATGACGAATTTCGAGAGGGGCGAGGCAGACCCCCGCGACACGGAGCTCCGACGCGCCCAAGAAGTTGCCGAGGCCCTGGCGGCAAGGTTCCCCGAGGACGAGACAATCAAAGAGTCCGTCGAGGCCATTCGCAAAGCCCGCGAACGGCGCGCCAATCTCCCAAAGCGCCCCCGCCGCATCAACGGCTACCGATAGCCGCGCGTTGCGATTTCCACGCTTCGTAATAGCGGTCGCCGAGGGTTTTTACAGACGGGCCGTCGAAATGGTGCTGGTCTTGGTTCTTGAGCCCTTCCGACGAGACACATGCGCAATTCTCAACGCGGTTGGTGCATTCGTGTATCGCGGGGTTGACCTTAGCTGCATGGTCACCGTCGTTGCGCATCCAGCGACCAATCTCGCCGACGATTACCGGAACCTTCGCATCAAGGACAAGCTTTGAGCGGAACAACGCAACCATATCTGCAAAGCCCTTTGGATAATACTCCATTAACTGTTCCGCCGAAGCTTTTGCGGCATCGGTCTCGCCCTGGTGCCAAAGCACGGCAACGAACTCGCCGTTCGCCTGCGCTGTTTTCGCGCGTTCGATGGCGCGGCGGAAGTTCTCGCCTTTCCTCCCCTTCTCCGCCGGAACCCACGAGGAAAGCGGGGAACCGCCTACAGCGCACGGAACGAGCCCAAGCGTCTCGCCGGGATGGTCGGCAAGATAGCGACGCGCGAATTCGTCCGCCGGCCCTACGCCGCAGTATTTGCGGTCGAAATGAAATGGATTCGTCGCCGCGACCCACTTGCCGTCGCGGTTCAACTTGTAGCAGCGTTCGATCGGCTTCTTGAATTCGTCTGTAACCGGCGCGCGGCCTGACATGTTGCTCTGCCCCACGAGAAGGACGAGTTTCATATCCTTCGGTGCCTCGACTTCCTTCTCCGCCGGATCTCGCGCGGCCTCCGCTGTCCCTTCATACGCGGCAATCGCCTCGGCCGTGGACATTGCCGGCTTGGCAGAGGCGGCGTTACCACCCGCACATACACCCGCGAGCGAAACAATCGCCGCGACTATCACAATTTGAAATTTCAAAACCATCCCATTCCTCCTTTTGCGGACAGTATACCATTTCCTAGCGCCACTACATATTACCCTATAGGGTAGCGGTAGACACCGATCATCATTTAAGTTTTAGACAGGATTTACAGGATTGACAGGATTTACTTCGTCGCAGTCCCCACGCCGCCGTCAAAGCACAGCCGCCGCACGCGACGGCAAGAAAGTCGGGATGAACTTCTTTATCTTGCTCCATGCACCGGACTCGGCGACGGCAAGGTCATGGTTACTCTGGAGATTGAGCCAGAACTGCGGCTCCATGCCAAAATATGCACCGAGCCGAAGCGCCGTGTCTGCCGTGATCGACCGCTTGCCCCGAACGATTGCGTTGATTCTCGGCGACGGCACATGCAGGTCAAGGGCAAGCTGGTTCTGGCTGATGCCCAGCGGCTTCAGGAACTCTGCGTCAAGTATCTCGCCAGGATGAATCAAGTTTTTCGTACGCATTTCAACACCCTCCTCAAATGACACAATCTTCACACCATCCGACGTAATCTCCTTACTCATCAGCCCAGGCACATCCAGCGCATACGAAAACCATGCATTAGGGGTGTTGCGCACAACCAATCAATAGCACATAACTTCGTCTGCAAGTTCTCTTTGAACAATTTCCACTCCTTTAATGTATGCAAGCTTATCAGCGTCAGATAATTTCGAGACAATTGGATATTTAGTGTCATTTGCCAACATCGTGCCATACAGGTATGATGTTGCAAAGGCTTCACACTTTAAGAAAGGGCACATATCTCTCGCTCGCTTATTAAGTGCACCACTCTCAAAATAATTCATACCATAACACGTTGGGCATGCTCCATCCAAACAGCACCCTATGCATTTTGGATCAATGAAGTTTTCGTGGTCAGAAAAATCCCACTTTGACGCGACACTGTCGACATCTTTAGATGTACTTGAAGGGGCAAACAATTGACATGGATAGGTCTTTCCATTTACTGCATGACAAATTAGCTGTTCACCTGTCCCACACCACTTTCGATCAAAATTTTTTAGTTCGGGATAGATTGCATTCATTCCTATTTTTCGTAGATTAAAATTCACAATTCGTGCAGGAGAATATTGTGGATTGTCAAGATAGAACTCTGTTAATTTCTGCAATTGGTCACGATATACCGGTAGCAGCTCAGATGGCCATTTCATACCATGCGCAAGGTTAGCCGTTAGCGAGAATCCGAGGTTGTGGATGTGCTGTATGCCATCACAAATTGTTGGCAAGGTCATAGGGGAGATTGTCATTTTTACAGTTTGTTTTGGCCACATTGACCTAAAAAATTGAAAATCGATCATATCATAAGAGTTAGACCTATTTACATTATGCATCTCACGAGTACCGTCCAAACTCAATGAAAGCCAAAACCTAGATGCATTCTTTTTAAACCACTCCTTAATATCGCCATGGATCAGAGTCCCATTTGTCGAAGCAAAACACATATAGGGCTTTGAATTTGGCTGTGCCCATAGCCATTCGCAAGCTCCCCTAATTATGTCAAACACAAGCGCAGGCTCACCACCATGAAAGTCAAACTCTATTTCTTCAAAACTCTCTTCTTCTAGATACCGCGAAAAAATATTTTTAACTGATTCCAATGACAGCGAATTACAATCCTTGTTGTGTTCATAGCAATACACACAATTGAGATTGCATTTCTCTGTTATTGTGATTTGCACAGTTCGCTTGTTACGCGAATGACGCTTCTCTTGTTTGAGTTCCATTTACATCTCCTTACAACATGCACATATAAGGCAAGCTCGCCAGTATATGACGAGCTTACCTTTTATGGGTTAATTGTCAATCCAAGAACCCACCACCTTTACAGTCTCCAGAACAACCTCCACAAGAGTGAGCTCCCTCACTTTGGGAAAATGCACAGACTGACTGTGGTCTGATTCCCGTTGAAAGCGCATGCAATATCTGCATGACATTTTCTGATAGTTTCATTTTTCTCCTTGATCTGCCCTTGTTGATTTTCACTTCGCAAGGATTGGGCATATCCTCGTTCCGTGTCGGCGCGTTAGAGATAACTCGCCATACCATTTTGCCGTTCAGCAATCGGAGCGAAAAAGAAAACCTCTCTCGTGTTCCAAGAGAGGCCCTGAGAGTGCCTATACGGAAACACGAAGAGAGGCAAGCGTTTAGCGCTTTCCCCTGCAAGGTGTCGTCCGTATCGAAATTTCTCAGGTTTCTCTTGGCGACCGCTTTGCAGCGCAAATTGACTTGGCGGCGGGCCGTTGCCCGCCTATATACCGTTTACTGTTTCGTCTCGCTTCCTTTCATTTCAGTGTTACGGGTTAAAAGTTGTTGGCTTTCACACGGAAATTACAAAATCTCCATATTGTGGGAATTGCCGGTCGTGCGAGACAATCATGATTCCCTCGCTCTTAGCTTGGGCAAGCAACATGCGGTCAAAAGGATCGTTGTGAAACAACTCAAGCGAATCCGCGCCCGCGGCGTCCGTCGATGTGAAGGGAAGCTCGCTGATGCCGACATCAATAAACTCGCTACGAGCCTCTTCACCATCAAAAGAAAGCAGATCAGAATGTTTCTTGTGCTTGAGCGAAATCTCCGCAATCGACACCGGACTGAACAAGCACTCGTTGTCTATGTCCTCAATTAACGCCCTCGCCTTGGAAGAGAGCTTCGGGCTATCAGTAACAAGCCATAGCAGAATGTGCGTATCAAGAAGCAATTTCATAAGAGCTGGTCGTCAAGACTCATTGAAGATGCTATCTCTTCGTCCATGGCACGATCCTCCTCCTCGGTAGGAATCCTCCAAACACCTTTCTTAGAGCCGATACGGACCTTGCTTTTGGCTGGCGGGCGAAGAGCATTGATTTTTACGAGAATTACCTGATAAGTACCACGGCCAGGCAATGGCAATGGCACCGCGTCCCCATCGGACGAGATGTTTTCACACCAAACACTTTCGGCAGCGTCAACATTAGCTACCGTCTGTATCCAGTCTTTCTTTTCCATTAACCTTGGCATCTGATTTCTCCCTATGACTCATATTATACCATAATCGCGCACGCCCATAGTCCGTTTACTGTTTAATTTAGCGGACATGGAGTTTCCAGTCCTTGATTCTTCCGATGCCATTTCCTTGCCGAGGGGTGTAGCGAAATCCGTGAATCTGCGTCTTATCCGAAACACGGAACTCTATCCAATGAGGAAGCGTCCGTGACGACGAGAGCCAATACGCCTCGACTTGTCCGTCTATTGCGTTTTCGGCGATACCGTCATCTCGCACTTCCTCTTCGCTGTCGACACCGCTGATCTGCATGTCTACGGAAGTTAGGGGATTGCCGTCAGCACCAAGGAAATCGAACTCGGCAATTGACGCAAGGTCCTTTGCGTCGTACGATGAAAGTGCCTGAAGCGTGAAGAACGTGCCACGGACCGGCTTCTCCAGCATTACGACCTGTGCCGCATCTGTATTCGGAAACGCGCCGGACGCGACTTCATCACCGCCAACAAACTTGTCGTGCTCGCGCTTGACTATATTGAAGTCTGCCTCAGTATGCAGCTCGTCCAGAATCGGACGATCGAGAAAAGCGACTGTCGGCTCTCCAGTCGGCTCAAGCATTTCACGGACGACTATCTCGTTCTGGCCCTTCTTCAACCAGCACCCAGGCAAATAAAGCGTCTGCTGCGGGCCGATCTTCCAGTAGCGCCCGAGATTCTTCCCGTTAACCCACACTATACCCTTGTTGAACGCGCGCATGTCAACGAATGTATCCGCGACCTCGTCAACAGCAAATGTGCCGCGCCAGTTTCCTGGAGGATTCTCCTGCCCATCGGGATCGATCGGCTCAAGTTCATACGCCCAATCCTTAATTTCCGTCTTGCCGACGAAGACGCGTCCACCAAGCCCCTTGCGGTCTTCCATCCCCGAAGACGAATTGATGCGTCCCATCGCCTCGACGAGAATATCGAGCTTGCGCACCTTGTGAGAATCCGGAATCTTGATCTTGATGCCGCGATGACGGCGATCCAAGATGCCGATGCGCTTGCCGTCCAAATAAACATAGCCGAAATCGTGGAGATTGTCCACCTTCAGATCGCCCGAAACGCCCGCCGGGATGTCCGCGCTCCAAGTAATTAGCCCGAAGCCCATTCCAAGTCGCTCAGAATAAACAGGATGCTCCATCCAAGTTTCGCCGCCTCCACATTCGGCTACAGCCGCAAACTGCGAAAGCGTCGCCACGCCGTACGGCTTCACGGGCATCGATGCGGGAACATCGGGAATCGTCTCGCCCGAATTCAAGTGTTTTGCCGCACGCTCGCGGTACTTCACAAAACTCGGGTTGGCCTTTCCATGTTCGTTGATAGGAGCTTCGTAGTCGTAGCTCGTCACGTTCGGGATAAAAGGATTCCGGCATCCCGACCACCCGCCAAAAGAAGTGCCGCCATGCGCCATGTAAAGCGAGAAGCTTGCCCTGTGCTCAAACATCCAGTCAATGGGACCAAAGAACTTCCTGTCGCTCTTAGGCGGATGGTGCGCTTGCCCCCACGTGTCGAACCATGCGGGATAGTATTCGGCGCACATAAGCGGCCCCTTCGGCTGGTACTGGCGAACGATTCCAAAGCGCTGCTCGGGGTCTGCACCAAAGTTCGCCGCCTGGAAAAGCTCGGGGATGAAACCGTTCTGGATGACACGCGGCGGATTGCAGGCGTAGAGCGGCACTTCGAATCCAGCGTCGATCACGGACTGGCGCAACGCGCGGATGTAGCCGACGTCGTTTCCATGGAGTCCGTATTCATTCTCGACCTGCACCATCAGAATCGGTCCGCCCTTCGTGACCTGCAAAGGCGCAAGTTCGCGTCCGACGGCGTAGAGCCAGTTCGTAGCAGGAATGAGCCACCTTGGATCAGACGACCGCATCGAGATTGGCTTCCCCGTTCCCCATTCCCCGTTCCCCGTTTCCCATTCACCCATCAACCACCAGGGCGCTCCACCGCCCTCCCACTCGGCGCAGCTGTAAGGTCCCGGACGCAGAATCACCCACAGTCCCTCTTCCTGCGCGATGCGACAGAACGCCGCCGCATCTGCGCGCCCCTTCCAGTTGAAGACGCCCTTCTCGCGCTCGTGGAAGTTCCAGAACATGTAGCAGCCGACGGCGTTGCACCCCATCGCGCGGAGCATCTTCAGTCGATGACGCCAGTATTCGCGGGGAATCCGTGCGTAGTGTATCTCGCCGCAACGAACAAGAAACGGCTTCCCGTCGAGAAGAAACTCACTTTCGCCAATCTCGAACGTGTGCGAACGTGCTGCCTTCGACGGATGGGATTGCACGCCATCGACAAAAATCAACTTCTCCGCCCCTTCGCCCCACGGAAGAACCTTTAGCGTCAGGCGCTTTGTGTCCTTCGGAAGACGCCTGAGCGCGTAGCGTATCGGGACCCCTTTCCAGAAGTCGTCCTGCACAAGCTGCCCATCCGCATAAAGCCGTGCCATGTCGCCATCGTATGCGATCTCGATCATGTTCGCATCCGGCTTGAATGGC
>JAFYQC010000123.1 GCA_017547265.1 Kiritimatiellia bacterium
CAGCTCGGCGTCATCCAGAAGACGCAGGAGATACTTTCGCTCTACGAGTCGCTGCTGACTCGCCCAGAATTTGCCGACGAGACGTCGGGCGCGTTTACTGAGACGCTTTACATGTACATCACGGGCGAGATCTATGCCGTCGCGGGCGAGGGCTCGACCCCCGCGTTCGACGACCGCCGCACGGCGCTCCCGGGCGCGACTTATGTCGGCGGGCGTGCCGTAATGCACCCCGGCGCGGACGAGCGCAGCGAAGTGCTTCTCTCCAACCTGCGTGGGCTCATGTCGAAGGACGAGATCGTCGTCTATGCGAACGTCTACGAAATCCGCCAGGCCGACGACGTGCCGATCGGGAAGGGCAAGACGCGCGAAATCGTCTACAAGACGAACCGCAGCCCGCTCGAGAAGAGCTTGATCGAGAAGCGTCTTTCGAGCGCGCGTCGTGGCTACGGCAGCTACATGCTCGCTCGCATCGGCGCGTTGAGGGCGCTCGGTCTTTCCCTTAGCGCAAAATACATGCTGCTTCGCCGCCGTCCGCACAAGGGTCGCCGTCCGCTTGACTTCTACATCCGCGAGCGTTGCGAGGGCGAGCCGATGGATTCGATACCCGCGAACTATTTCTGCAACGCCGACGACGCCTCGGTCGAGGAGAAGGACGTCGTTCTCGGGCTTGCGACATTGATGGGCGACGCGGCCGCGCAGAACATGGCGATGAAGAAGTACGACCCTGCGACGCAGTCTCCGCTCTATGGCGTCGGCAAGGAGATCTACGAGTTCGAGTACGACATCATCCGTCAGCGCGTCGTCCCGAAGAGCGTCGCGACATGCTCGGTGCGCGGCAGTTTCGGCTGGCCGGATATTTCGTTCTCCGACGAGAACCTGCTCGCGCTCGCGAACTTCTACCTCGGCAACTTCGCCCATGCGCTGAAGATCTACCAGAAGCGTCACGCCGTGACGATGGCCGAGGTCGCCGAGAGGTTCATGAACGGCTTCGAGTACAGGACACATGCGCTTGCGTGGCAGCTTTCGGTGATGCGCGAAGAGTTCGAGGGCTTTAAGCCGTTGCTTCCCAGCGTCTATGACTTCGAGCGGAAGTGGGCGTTCGTGCTGTGGTCGCTCGAGCGCCAGGAGCGCCGCATGCCGATCCTGCGTCGCCTGTTCATGGAAAAGGTCGCACTTGTCGAGGGCGAGACCTCGGCCGGCGGCGAGGGTGCACCCCGCATTGAGTCCGGGGGATATGCGGAGTCGTGACCCGCATAGAGAGATTCGGCTGGCGGGGAGCCGTCGAGCCCGGCATTGGGCGCGTCGTTAGTGCGCATGGCGACTACTATCATCTTGTCTGCAACGAGGCAGAAGGCGAGATACTTGCCCGCAAGAAGAAGTCCGCGTTCGGCCGCATGAAGACCGTCGCTCCAGACGACATGAAGGGCGCGAAGAAGTCGGAACTGCAGGCGTCCGAACCGCTCAAGCCGATCACCGGCGACTTCGTGAGGTTTCGCCACAACGCGCAGGGCGACTCGATGATACTCGAGGTCCTGCCGCGTTTCTCGCACTTCGAGCGCCGCGACCCCGCAGCGCGTCGCACCTCTCAGACGCTCGCAGTCAACTTCGACACTCTCTTCATAATGATGTCGCTGAACGAGGACTTCTCTACGGCGAGGATCGACCGGTATCTTGCGCTTGCCGAGGACATTGGGGGCGGCGAGGCAGTTGTCGTGCTCACGAAAGCCGACCTCTGGCGCGACGGAGACGAAGCGTTCGTAGACGAACTTGTCGAGACGATAGCAGGCCGCGCGCGGCTTCTCAAGGTGTCTTCGCTTACCGGCGAGGGAATGGACGCCGTGCAGGAATACGCGGCTCCCGGCAAGACTCTCGCCTTCGTCGGCTCGTCGGGCGTAGGCAAGTCGACGCTCCTTAATACGCTCGCGGGAGAGGAATGGGCGGCAACGCAGGAGATTCAGGAGTGGTCCGGGAAGGGCCGCCACACGACGACGAGCCGCGAGCTCGTCATGCTGCCGTCGGGGGCGATGGTGATCGACACGCCCGGCGTCAGGGAGATAGGCATGGTAGGCGAGGCTGACCAGATAGTAGCCAAGGGCGTCTCGACCCACCGTTGGAGAAAGTAATGAAGACAAGGCAGTTTTGGTATCCGCTTCCAGAGCGGCTGATAGCGCAGCACCCCGCCGAAAAGCGCGGCACCGAGAAGATGATGGTGCTCCACCGCGCGACGGGCGTCGTCGAGCACAGGCATATCGCGGACATCGTCGAGTACATCACGGCGAATGACTTGCTCGTCGTGAACGACACCAAGGTGTTCCCCGCGCGGCTAATAGGCGAGTGGCCCGATACGCACGGCGCAATCGAGCTTCTAATGGTCAACGCCGCGCCGATGGACGCCGACGACGAGCGGCCGAGCATGACGGCGGGGACCGATTCGCTTCGCTGGAACTGCATAATCGGCTCGGGCCGCAAGTGCCGCGAAGGGCAGGTCGCCTCGTTCGGACCCGCAGGCGAACTAAAGGCGACGCTCGTGAAGCCGCTTTCCGGCATCGGCATGTGGCAGGTGGAGTTCTCGTGCGATCGCCCGCTAATGGATCTTCTCGACGAGTTTGGCCGCACGCCTGTTCCGCCCTACGTGAAGCGCGAGGGCACGGCCGAGGAGGAGAAGGAGGACCGCGAGCGCTACCAGACGATCTATGCGCGCGAGGTTGGCTCGGTCGCCGCGCCGACAGCGGGGCTTCACTTCACGCCCGAGATCTTCGCCGCACTCGACGCGAAGGGCGTCCGGCGCGTCGCAGTCACGCTCCATGTCGGGCCTGGCACCTTCCGCCCCGTGAAGGCCGACAACATCGAAGACCACCACATGGACTTCGAGGCGTTTACCGTGCCGCCTGAGACGGCCGAGGCGATCAACGAGTGCAAGGCGCGCGGCGGTCGCATCTTCTGCGTCGGCTCCACGACGGTCAGGACGCTCGAAACCGTCGCCGCCGCAGTAGAGTCCGATAGGGTCAATGCAGGGTCTGATAGCGGTGGTGTAGAGTCTGATAGGGTCAATGCAGGGTCTGATAGCGCTGACTCTACATCGACTCTAACCGACCCTAATTCGACTCTAAGTGACTCTAAGGTCGTTGTGCCTTGTTCGGGTGCGAGCGACATATTCATCTATCCGCCGTACCGCTTCCGTGTGTGCGACTGCATGCTTACGAACTTCCACCTTCCGCAGTCGACGCTCCTCATGATGATTTCGGCGCTCGCAGGCCGCGAGCGGGTCCTCTGTTCCTATGCCCTTGCCGTGAGAAACAACTACATGTTCTTTTCATACGGCGATTGCATGCTCATAGTCTGATTTGATATAATACTACCCAATATGCCGCTATTCGTGCCTAAAGACCGCAAGTCGCTCTTCCGCCAGTTCCTGGCGGGAATGTACGACGCCGTCGTCATAACCGACCCGAATGGCCACATCATCGAAATCAATCCTCGCGCCGAGGAGCACTTTGGCTACTCCCAGGACGAGGTGATCGACAGGCCGATTTCTTTTTACATCCCCGGTCTCGCGCCAGAGATAGTCCAGCGCATACGCCGCGGGCTCGAAGGCGACCGCCACATGATGATCGACGCGAACGGCCTCAACAAGGACGGCTCGAAGTTCTCCTGCGAGGTGACTGTTTCGATAATCGACTTGATGGATCCAGGCGACCTCGTCTTCACCGTCCGCAACACCGAGCGCCGCCGCCGCATCAACACCATGCTCCGCGCGAAGGCCAACGCCTTCCAGGTCGCGCAGTGCGCGCTTTTTGCGTGCGACGCCGACGGCAACATTCGCGAGTGCAACACGGCGTTCTGCGAAATGTTCGACCTCAAGGACGAAGAGGACGCGCGCACTCACACCTTTGCGGAATTCATGTCCGACGATCCGCTTCCCGAGAACTTCAAGAAGGCGCTCGCGGGCGAGACGACCGTAACCGGAATCGTCGCCGAGGGCGATGAAGACCAGGAGGAAGTCGAGGTCGTCCTTGCGCCCAACATGCTCGGCCACAAGTGCCAAGGCGTGGTCGGCAGCATCATCAAGGTCTGACGCGATGCGCCGCCCCTACCAGCATTCTGCGGGCATCGTATCCCTCTCCGTCAACAAGCCGGATCCCAAGATACTGCAGGATTTTCTTGTCCTCAAGTTCGCGCTTTCCCGCCGCGCGGCAAAGGCGGCCATCGACGGTCGCAGCGTCTGGGTCAACCGCAAGTGCGTGTGGATTGCGCGCTATGCGCTCAAGACAGGCGATCTCGTCGAGGTTCCGTCGGTCGTCGTGAAGGGCGCCCAGAGGCAGTCGGCCCAGAGCTCGCGCGAAAACGCGACGCCCGGCGCACTCCCCGCAAAGAGGCATGTCAGGGTGCTTTGGCAGGACGACAACTACCTCGTATGCGACAAGCCGGCTGGGCTCGTCTCTTGCGACGATCCAAAGAGCGTCGAGGCGATCCTTCGCGAGCAGGAGAAGGTTCCGACTCTCGAGGCGGTCCACCGTCTCGATCGCGATACGACTGGATGCCTCATGTTCGCAAAGAACCACGCCGCACTCGAGGCGGCGATAGAGGAATTCAAGACGCATGTCGTAACGAAGGTCTACCACGCCGTTGTCGTTGGCGAGTTCAAGTTCGCGCACCGGCTCATCGACACTCCGCTTGACGGGCAGCCAGCCGTCTCTCGCGTGACGAGGGAGGCGAAGTCGGCGGACGCGAGTTTCCTGAGGGTTCGCATAGACACCGGCCGCACGAACCAGATTCGCCGCCACCTCGCGTCGTTGCGTTTCCCGATAGTTGGCGACAGGGTGTTCGGGCTCAAGAACGCACGCGACCCGCGGCTTATGCGCGTTCCGCGGCAGATGCTCCACGCGTCCACGCTTACGCTGCCGCATCCCTTGTCGCGCAGCACTGAGATTTCCGTACACTCGCCGCTTCCGGCTGACTTCAGGGCGGCGTTGAAGCTTTTTGGAATGGGGAAATAGCAATGTCACAGGAATGGAACATCAGGTCCCGCGGCCATGTATGCAGTCTCTGCCAGAAACCGCTCGTCGACCGCGCGCCAGTAGTAAGTGCGCTAAAGGAGACTCCCGAGGGGTACGAGCGTTTCGACTGCCACCCGGAGTGCTGGAAGACAGCCGAGCGCGACTGGGAGCCGTTCTCGCAGTGGGACGGCGTCTATCTCGCGCCTGTAAAGGAAGAGAAGAAGGAGCCGCTCAAGAAGGAGGACGCGGGCGAGCTCCTCAGGCAGCTCGTCACGCTCGACGACCCCGCGATGAAGAACGTCGTCTATGTCCTCGCCGTGATGCTCGAGCGCTCGAAGATACTCGTCGAGCGCGATGCGAAGGAACTTGAGGACGGGAAGATCCGCCGCGTCTACGAAGACCGCAAGCAGGGCGACACCTTCGTCATTCTCGATCCGCGTCTCCGGCTTGAGAACCTTGCAGAGGTTCAGGGTCAGGTCGTCGCGCTCCTCTCGGGCACGAAGACCCTCGGCGAAGTCGCCAAGGAGGAGGATTGCGCCGCCGAGTCACAGCCGCAGCAGTAGCTGTTGCGCTTGGCGTGAAGCTTGCTGTCGACGTGCTGCCTGTTGCAGCCGTCGCCTTTGGCTTTATGCGACCCGCCGCGCGGCTCGCCACAATCTACTTGGGCGCGGCGTTTGATCCTTCAGCGATGACGATTTCGGCGCGCGGCGTGACGATCGCCGTCGTGCGGGCGTGTTCTGCGACGGACTTCTTCTCGATGGCGTTTACGCTCCTTTGCTTTGCCATGCCGATTCGCCATCTTGCGTTGAGAATTCCCGCCGCCATTGCGGCTGCGTGGATAGTCGCCGTTCTCGCAAACGCCGTACGGCTCGTCCTTCTCGTCTATGCGGACGGTTTCTTCCCCGCGTCGCAGATTCCCGCCGTCCACATGGCCATAGGCATCGCTGTCTTCTTGCCCGTGTTCGCCTTGTTGTGGTATACTTTTGTCGTAAAAGCCAGTTGCAAGAAATCTTTTAGACAGGATTTACAGGATTAACAGGATTTGAGAAAGGATTATCAGCATGGAAACGACTTCGCAAAACGATGAAAAGCTTTCGCTCTTCGCGCATCCTTTGACATTCGCGATCACGCATATTGCCTTTCCGATTCTCGCGACGCTCGCGTGCGTCTACTTCTATTGGATCACTTGCGACGCGCTTGAAGGAGTGCTCGCGTCAAAGGCGCTCGCCGTCCTGCTAGCGTCTGCTGCGCTTCCGCTGTCGGCGCTTGGGCTCTTGATGTTCCGCCCCAAGTCGATGAACGCCTGGCTTATGTTTGCCTACGCCTTTCTCGGCGTGGCGTTTCTCTATCTTTCGGTGCCAGTCCTGGACGAGATGTCGCGCAAGGTGGACAACTGGATAATCGGCCCAACGCCAATGTTTGCCATCTTCGCCGGCATCGTTCCGCTTATCTTCGCCGGCGTCGCGCGTATCGCCACTGCAAAGTGGAAAATGAACACTGGCACCGACATCATGACATCGGTCCTCTGTCTCGTCGTTCCGCCGGCTGTCGCGTTTTTCGCGGCGAATGTCGCGTTTAGGTTCGATAAATTCTTCCGTGACCTCAAGCTTTCGCCACTCCTGGAGTCCATCGCCGCGCATGCCTTGGCCGTCGGTTACTTCCTTGGGTGCGTCGTCTTTTTCGTCGGGCTCCTGCGTCTTCTCCACAAGCTTTTCACTGTCGTTACGAGTCAGATGCCTGAAAACGCCCGCAGATACGGCGGCGCTACTGTCTTTGGTCTCGTTCTCCCGCTTGCTGGTCTTTCACTCAACTTATCGATTCCGTTTCCTGCGGACTTCGCAAACCCGTGGGCGTGGGGGCTTGCCATATTCTCTGGTCTTGTCCTTTTCCTGCCAGCGCGAAACGATGCGCTTGGCCTCGGCTCGTATTTCCTCAAGTTCGTCGCAGCTCCCTTCGTCGTCTATTTCTTCGTACTCTTCGTTCCGTTCATGCCGCTTGCGATACCGGCGATAATCGTGATGGGCGCTGGCTTCCTTATTCTCGCGCCGACGCTTCTCTTTCGCTATTGGACGCGCGACGCATACGCCGCGTATCTAGCGCTTCGTCCTCGCTTTTCCCGCTGGCGCCTTATCCTCATAGCGCTCATTGGCGCTCTCGTCATGCCGCTGGCGTTTGTCGTTGATGTCGAAATGGAGCGCCACGACGTCAAGTCGCTTCTTAAATGGCATACGGAGGAAGACTTTGATCTTCCGCCCGCGCCGATGCCGGTCTCGCAGGAGAGAGCCGAGAAGATAATGAAGGGCATCAACGACTACACCTTCGGCGCGGAGATTCCTTTCCTCTCGGCATGGCGCACTTGGCGCGTCTACGACGGAATGTACATGGCGGACAAGCTCCGCAACGAGCTGAACCTCCGCATCCTCGGCAAGAAGGTGGCCGACGAACGCGACTGGGAAGGGCGCGCGCGCAACATCTTTGGCGGCAGCATCTTCGGCGCCAACACCGCGCGGCGCTCGTACACCCGAGGCGCGCGCGGGAGATGGTGGGGCCGTCCGACGCCAACGGACAGATTCACCGCCGAGGTGCGGTTCGAAGGTGATGTTGGCGAGGAGAAGTGCGTCGTATCCGTCAAGCCGATTGCGGACGAAGAGGACTGCGAGTTCGTCGCAGACATTGCGCTTCCCGCCGGTGCGTGGATCGAGGGCATGCGTCTCAAGATGACGAACGGCGTTTGGAAGACGGCGCGGCCTTCCGAGCGCAAGGCGGCGGAATGGGTCTACAACAAGATCACTGAGCAACGTCTCGACCCGTCCATCGTCACGCTCGACACGCCGACGACAGGCACTCTCAAGGTGTTTCCTGTCGGCAAGGAAGGACGCGAAGTGGAGCTTACAATTCGGCTTCCGTCGGCTGACGCATCGTCATATGTCGTGGTGTTCAACGGAGAGCCCGTAGCCAACCCGCTTTATTCAGAGGGCAATGCGCTATACACGGCCGACGGCGCGGCGGTCTCGGCAGTTCCTGCGGCTTGGATGAACGCGCACACGAACGAACTTGTCGTGGCGAGTGCAGGCGAAGTCGAGAAGTTCGACATCGACGATCCCGAGCTTATGCGCAAGCTCAGGCGGCGGCTGCGCGAAGCTTCCAAGGCGATTGCGCGCGACTGCAACGGCGTCATGCCCAACGTCAAATTCGAAATACGCAAGGACGACCTCGCGTTGCCGATAGACATTCTTTCAACGAACATTCTCTCGAAAGCCGACCTCGCCATCTTGCGCCGCGAACTTCCTGGCATTGCGTCGCTTGGCGATAGGCCTCTCGACGGATGGTTTTTTCTCGATGGCGAGGACGGTGGGAAGGTCGCCGTTCCGTGCAGATGGAGTGATGGCGGCGCGGTCGTATTCGCAAACCTCAAGGGTGCGACGAAGATTGGCGGTGCGTGGGCTGAGGGCGCGAAGGCGGGGGAGCTGGAAAACAATGCGTTCCTGAAGCCGGCGCTCGATGTCCGCCGAGAGCTTCTTGAACTGACGCGCAAGACAGGAGCTCTCACGACGAAGTCCGCCTACATCGTCGTCGAGTCGGCGGCGCAGGAGAAGGGGCTTAAGCAGAAGGAGATGGAATCCCTGCACGGCGACAAGTCGCTCGACTTCGACGAGTCCGTGGCCGACAAGACCGGTGACGCGCCCGGCTTCCTCATTCTTCTATTGCTCTTCGCTCCGCTCGCCCTCTGGCGGCGCAAGTATGCCATGAATGTTGCAAAGGAAACTAGCGTAGGGGAATGAAACAGCCGTCTCCGAGACAGCGGGATGCGCTCGCGCTCGTCGCGGACGGGAAGTTCTATCCCGATCTCGTGAAGGAGGACGACGGCTGGCATGCGCGATGGCGCGCGCTTGGCGCGGACAACGAATGGGTCGACGAATATGTGCGCGGCCCGTCTGTCACGGTTCTTAGCGAGGATGCCGAGGATCAGCGGCACGAAACGCTTCACGACGCCTGGGCGATGGCTCTGAGAAGCCGCACCGGGCTTGTGCGTTGGGATGACGCCGAGTGCGCCGCATTCGCCGCGGAACTTGCCGAATGGCACGGCGGCGGCAGTGAAGATGTCGAAGCTCGTCGCGCGCTCTGTTTCAGCTTCCATGCCGCGAGCGACTCAAGCGAAAACGCGTTTACGCTTTCGTGCCCTCGGCCGAAGGGTCGCGCACAGTATCGCGCTCTCGGTCAGGCGGTCTGCGTGTGGGGCGGCTTGCGTGGCTTGAGGAGCGACGGCGCGTCACTTTCCGCCGCGCTTTCAAAAGGCGAGGCGGAGGACTTCATACGGCGCGGCGCGCGCGAGCTCGCGGACGCGGGCTACTCCGTGTCTGGCGTGGATCTCGCGGCGACTGTTGCCGCAGTTGCCGAGATAGATGGCGACGCGGCAGATGCGCCGCGTGATGACGAAAAGAAAAGCGTCCGTCTCAAGATCAAGGTCGCAGGCGAGGAAGTTAGCGCAGAGGAGATTCGTTTTCTCCTTGAGCAGAATTCCACGCTCGTCTTCTTCCGCGATCGCTGGATTGAAGTCGATCGCGGGATTCTGCGTGAAGCGCTGCGGGCGCTCGAGAAGTCCGAGAAGACGAAGTCGAATCCTCTCTCCTTTGCGCTTGGCATTGGCGCCGTCGGGAGAATGGAAGTCGAGGAAGTTCTCGCAGACGGCGGTATTCTCGGTCTCTTGAACCGGCTTCGCCAGTCGCATGACGGCGCGGCAAATGTGACGCGTGGCGGAGTGGCTGTCGAGATTCCAGGGTTCGAGGGAGCGCTCCGCGACTACCAGTCGCGCGGAGTCGATTGGATTTCGTTTCTGACCGACAATGGCTTTGGCGCGCTACTTGCCGACGACATGGGCCTTGGCAAGACGATTCAGACGATCGCGTGGATACTTAGGGGTCAGGGGTCAGGGGTCAGGGATCAGGAGTCAGTAGTCAGGGGTCAGGTGGGGAGAGTTCTTGTCGTTGCTCCGTTGACACTGCTGTCGAATTGGCGGCATGAGTTTGCGAAGTTTGCTCCGTCGTTGCGCGTCTATGTCCATCAGGGAGACATGCGCCATGTCGGTAGCGGCTTCAAGAAGGCGGCGGCAGAAGCCGATGTAGTGGTGACGAGCTACGCGCTAATCGTGCGCGACCATCGCGAGTTTGCAGAAGTGGAATGGGATGGAATCGTCCTTGACGAAGCTCAGGCGATAAAGAACCCGGACACACACGCCGCGAGGGCGATTCGCGCACTTGGCGTTCGTCGCCGTCTCGCGCTCACGGGCACGCCGATTGAGAACGGCGTTGCGGACATCTGGAGTCTCGAGGAGTTCCTGAACCCTGGGCTTCTCGGCGACCGCAAGTCGTTTGCCGACCGCTTTGTGAAGCCCCTTGCGACCGACCCTTGTTCCGCGCAGGGGAAGAAGTTGCGTCGTGCGCTCGAGCCGTTTGTGCTGCGCCGCCTAAAGAGCGACCCTGCTGTCGCTGGAGAGCTTGGCGAGAAGCGCGAGATACGCGAATACTGCGCGCTTGCACCGGCGGAGCGCGCGGAATACGAGCGCGCGCTTGCGGACTATCGCGCGGGAGAGCGGCGGCAGGGCGACATCTTTGCGCTCCTTACGCGGCTCAAGCTCGCCTGCGACGGTTTTGATGGCGAGGCGGTTGCGGGCGGCAAGGTGGATCGCCTCGTCGAGCTTGTCGAGACTATTTTCGAGAATGGCGAGTCGGTGCTTATCTTCTCGCAGTATGCGAAAGTGGGCGAGGCGCTGAAGAAGATGCTTGAGCGTCGCTTTTCGCAGCCGATCGCGTTTCTGCATGGTGGGCTTTCCGCCGCGCAGCGCGAGGAACAGATTGCACTTTTCGGTGGCACTGCGGGGCCGGCGGCGTTTGTGCTGAGCTTGAGGGCTGGCGGATTTGGCTTGAACCTTACGAAAGCGACTCATGTCATTCACTTCGACCGCTGGTGGAATCCCGCAGTGGAAGGGCAGGCGACTGACCGCGCCCACCGCATCGGGCAGGAGAAGACGGTGTTCGTCCATGTCTTTGTGACGGAAGGAACTGTCGAAGAGCGCGTAGAGGAAATCCTCGAGCGCAAGGAGTCTCTCGCCGGTCTTCTCAAGGATGGTGAAAAACTCTGGAACGCCATCGGCCTCGACAACGCCTGATCATCACCACTTTGCCGCGTGGTTGATTCTAGTGTGGCAGTTGCGCTATAATATGCCTCAAGGCCGTTGAAAATGAGGAAAGTGACAGAAAGCGACGAAATGGGCGATAACAATGGCAACGCAAAAGGGGTGTCACCCCATTTGATCAAGAACACTACGCCCGACTGTTCAAATGTCGAGTGCAAGGCATTGGACAATGAAATGCATAGTAGTTCTTTGCTGCGCCGTGTTGCACGAGATTTGCTTTGGATATTCTTGGTGCTCAACACATGTCTTCACCCTGTGCATTCTTGCGTGAATTGCAGCATGTCGGGCTTGATTTGCATGATTCAGATGGCATTAGCCTTTGCCATGATTGTGCTTGCTTTTGTGGCTAATAGCAGGTGGGGTCTTTATCTGGGAGTCCTATATTTGATTACGCCGAACTTGCTCGTGCATTGATAGTCGGGGTCAGACCCCGCGGAAGCGTTGTAAAAGGCCTGCTTGCGCGTTATTGCCACTGCGGCAATCTGGTTTCGGGCATGTTTGTCCCGCAGGCCGTTGAGATTTTGGTATAATACTTGTGCTTTCTCCGAAGAGGACGTCGGTTTAAGAAATCGTGCAGGAGAGCCATCGGAAATGATGCTGATTTAATCGCGGCGAGAAGAGCGCTGGGTAACCGCCGAAAAAGCGAAGCTTTTGAGGGCCGAGGCCAATAGGCCGAGGGGATAGCCGAAGGCCGAGTTAAGGCGTTGAAGGCGCGAATCCGCGATGCCAACGGGCAGTCGTGGCAGATGCACCGCAGAACCGTAGGTTCGGAGGGGACATCGCCGTAAGGCGACCCGAAGGGTGCGCAAGCATGTGCGGCAATTCAACCAGCGGGGAGTTCCCGCGAGGGGTTACTGCTAAGACAGGATTACTATACCCCGGAGGTTGTAATGAGAATCAGCGAAAAACAATTGTGCGTAAACTTCAAGCCGGAAATCATAGCTGCAGAATATACGTCAAGCAGCAAGATAGGCGACCGAATTCTGAAGATTCGTGACAAGTGTGTTATGGTGGATCGAGATCTTGCCGAATTGTACAAAGTTCCTACCAAGGTGTTGAATCAAGCTGTCAAACGCAATGGCGAACGATTCCCGGAGAGGTTTCGCTTCGCTTTGACGCCACTAGAGAAAGAGGAGGTGGTCACAATTTGTGACCACCTTAAATCTCTGCGGTTCTCTCATGTTCCTGTTTATGCCTTTACGGAACAAGGCGTAGCTATGCTAGCAACGGTATTGAAAAGCGATATTGCCATAAAAACGAGCATAGACATAATGGACGCATTTGTTGCGATGAGGAGCTTTCTGATGTCAAGTGTAGGCGTTCTTCAACGGCTTGGTGCCATCGAAATTAAGCAGCTTGAAACGGACAAGCGAATTGACACGGTGTTTGACGCACTTGACCGCGGCAACCTGCTTCCAAACGGAATCTTGCACGCCGAGTCGGAGTTTGACTCGATGCGGTATGTCTCGCGTTTGATCGAAAGCGCGCAATCGGAGATCGTGCTAATTGACCCGTATTCTGATGCGGTCACGTTGGAAGTTCTCTCGAAGAAGATGCCTGGAGTAACGGTGCGGCTTGTCTGCAAGGATCGTGGCAAGCCAACCCCGACCGAAATCGCAAAGTTCAACCGCCAGTACAAGGGTCTTGCCGTCACCTACTCAGATGACTTCCATGATCGATTCCTTATCATAGACAACGTGGAGCTACATGGTCTTGGCTCATCCATCAACTGCCTCGGCCGCCGTGTCACCTCCTACACTACCCGAGACCCGAAGGAGATTGCCAAGTTGCTGACAATGGTACCATAAGCTCTGACAGAGAGGCGCGGCGGATTTGCCGCGGAG